>CALELJ010000283.1 GCA_937902445.1 uncultured Treponema sp.
TCTTGATGAAATATCCCTGCTTGCGCTGTTCGTCAAGGTAATAGTGGATGTTGTTGATGGTATCCATCTTGAAGTTTTCCATTCCCTTGGCGTAGTCATCCCTATTGTTGAGGTCAAGATTTTTGAGTGCAAAATATATGCGCTTTGTGTTTGCTTTTTTTGCATTGTTGACAAGTTCCCTGACGCTGTAGGAAAGGCCCTCAAAGAGGTTATCCATGTTCAGATGCTTCAGGAAAACGGAAAGAATGTCGACGATGTATCCTTCCATCTCAGGTGGAAGTGTATAGGTAGTCACAGTCAATGGAATGCCTGTCTGAATTGCGAGATTAACTTTTTCCTTGTCGACTTTGATTCTTTTTATCTGTGCCATAATTCTCTAAAATGTCTATTTTTCTATTATAGTGTTGCTTTTTTTCTTTTTCAAGATAAAATGTAAGGCATGACAAAACAGATACAGGCGGAACTTCTGGTTCTTGCATTGGTTTTATTGGGCAGCACAAGATTTCTATTTATCAGCCATACAAAAAAAGATTCTCTCTCGGTGGTTCCGCTTGTGGGAATGGTTTTCTCATTGTTCAGCATCGGAATCTTCGGATTTTCATTAAGGGAATTCATTGTCTTTCTGCTTGCTTTGTGGGCTTCCATCTGGAATTTCCGCTCGGTTTTAAGGCTTGCTTCTGACGTTGTGATCGACCGTTATGATCTGAAGCTTGTTTTCATAAGCTGCGTCAATGCTGTGCTCTGTGTGATCTGTTTTGTTGGTGTCTTCATGTTTACTCCCGCAGTGTCAGACGCAGGGAAGATGGGCGTTGTTGAAAAGGTGACTGACTGTACCGGTTCCTTTTATTCAGGCATAAGGAAGATAGATCGGCCGTTCCAGAGAAATACGGTGAAGATATGGAATTTCGAGCCGGAACAGAAAAATCCTGCCGGGAGAACGGTGGTGCTTTTTGTTCCTCCTAAAACAGCATCAGTGGAAGTGTACAGAATCCTGTTGCAGAAACTTGCAAAAAACGGTTACTCGGTATATGCAGGAGATTTCTGGACAAATGACGGTGACTACTTCAATCCTTTTTTTGACATGCGGTTCATGAGACGTCATGCTTTTTCCGTGGCAAAAATCCGCGATAGAGAAAGATATGAGTCGATATTGAAAAACAACATCAATGTGCTTGTCCAGGAATACAATTATCTTCTAGGTCTTGTAAAAGCCTCTCCCAATGATACGGTTTTTCTTCTTTCAGATGAGGACAATCTTGAAGTGATGAAAAGCGTATGCAACTGGAATCAGGGCAAGATAAACGGAACCTTTGACCTGGCTTTTCTTGATGACCATCTTGCAAAAGGATTCGGTCCGGTGGAAAACACTGATCCTGTTCTTGCAAAGTACCTGGGCCTCGAGATTGACAGAAGCGGCTACATTTCAAGCCATCTTGCAATGGAAGTGACGGACTTCATAAGCCGCCAGATTGTTCAGGGGCAATAATTCCTTTGTCGGCCGGAAGATATTTTAAAATCCAGTCAGACTGAATACTCCATCTTTTTTTCTCCCGTCTCAATGTCGTACCAGATGAAGGTTTTTCCATCGAAGGTCATGCAGCTGTGGAATGAATTTTCCTTTGGCAGTGAAAGGGATCCGTCGTTGAGGCAGGTAAATCCATCCATTTCCTTTATGGCCGGAACATGAAAATGCCCGCAGACCATGATGCTGCCCTTTGCAAATTTAAGGGGATTGTTTTCGTTGTAGATATGGCCGTGGGTTGCATAGATGGCCCGGTCTCCAAAATCCAGAACAGCATAGTCTGCCATGATCGGAAAATCCAGGACCATCTGGTCGACTTCTGCATCGCAATTTCCGCGGATACATATAATCCTGTCTGAAATTCCGTTGAGCATGGCAATGACTTCCTTTGGGTTGTAGTTTTCAGGAAGGTCATTGCGTGGGCCGTGGTATAGAATGTCTCCAAGAAGGAGAATCTTGTCTGCTTTTTCCATGCGGAATTTTTCAATGAGTTTCTGGCAGTAATAGGCGGAACCATGAAGGTCCGAGGCGATGATCCATTTCATGTCCATAGTATATTGAAAAGATTCCGGTTGCTGAAGTGCGGTGGTTAAAGCCCTGCCGGATTGTGAATTTTTTCCTGTTTTATGTTATACTTTTGGCCATGAAAGAAAATTCAAGAAATAAAGTTTTGCCGCTGATTCTTTCCGTGGCAGTCATAATTCTGGACCAGCTTACGAAAGGTCTTGTGGTCAAGTACATTCCCCGTCTGACCTTATGGACAGATGACGGTGTCATTGAGATTCTCGGAAAATATGTCCGTCTGATTCATGTAAGGAACAACGCCATAGCCTTCAGCATGGGATCAACTCTTTCCCAGAATGCCAGGGGACTGCTTTTTGCGCTGATGCCTCTTTTGATAATAATCGCAGTTTATGTAATCTATTTCCGGAACAACGAATTTACAAAGCTTCAGAGATGGACCATCTGCGGAATCCTGGGAGGTGGAATCGGAAACCTCATAGACAGGTTTTTCCGTCCGGAAGGAGTTGTTGATTTCATCGACTGCTATTTCTGGGGAATCTTTGGAATGGAAAGATGGCCTACCTTCAATGTGGCGGACTGTGCAGTTGTTGTCTGCGGGGCAATTTTCATGGTTACCTTTATCCTCCAGGTCATCGAGGATTCAAAAAAATCGAAAAAAGGCGGTTCAAAATGACAAAAAAGACTTTTGCTCTTGTTTATGTTCTTGTTTCAAGTCTTGCAAACATATTGTTTACTGCAGTGGTTGTTGCGGTTTTTGTAGGCATCTCCTTTGCCGTGCTGAGGTTTGGTTTTCATGCCCAGCCTGAGACCTACGGAACTGCTTTGTTCGGCAGCTTTACCTTTGGCCTTGTTGTGAGTTTCATTGCGTACTCAAGGATTTCAATGAAGATCATCAAGAAGTACAAGCTTGATGAAAGGTATGGCGGCGGCAGACCGGTCAAAAAGGATTCTGCTTCCGTTTCCCAGGATGAAGAAAAGAAAACCGTTCTTCCATCATCTGTTCTTGAGGATGAGGAAGATGAGAAATGGCGTGAGTGACAGGCAATATGGAGCACCAGGTCGCAATGGTAAAGACTGCAGCCGGGTGTTCCATCCCTGATTTTTTATAAAGCGATTCCCTTGAAGTCTTCGATCGATCTGTAACCATGGGAAGCCATGAATTTTTCAAGGCCTTCTATGATTTCTACCATTGTATTTGGATTTGCAAAGGTTGCGCTTCCAACCTGGATTGCGCTGGCACCTGCCATGATGAATTCAACGGCATCCTGCCATTTTGAAATTCCGCCAAGTCCGATAACCGGTACCTGTTCCTTTTCCGGAAGTTTTTTTACGGCTCCACAGACATCGTAAACCATTCTCAATGCTATAGGCTTTACTGCAGGTCCGCACATTCCGGCTTTAATATTGTCAAAGTATGGACGGCCTTTTTCAATGTCGATGGCAACAGCCTGGATCGTATTTATGAGGCTCAAGGCATCTGCACCTGCCTTAATGCATGCCAGAGCAACACCGACAAGGTCCGGAGCATTAGGTGACAGTTTGACTATGAGAGGCTTTTTTGTTGCCTTTCTGACTGCGCTGACACATTCAAAGGCACAATCTGGCTCCATTCCCCAGGCCATTCCTCCTGCCTTTACGTTAGGACAGCTGATGTTCAGCTCAATCATGGGTACAGATGTCCTGTCCAGAAGTTCTGCACCCTTTACATAGCTTTCAAGACTGTGTCCTGCAAGGTTTGCCATGGTGACAGTATCAAGTTTGAGCATTTCAGGAAGTTCATGTTCAATGAAGTGAGGTACACCAGGATTTTCAAGGCCGATGGAGTTGATGTCACCGCCGGTTATCTCAATGATGCGTTCTCCGCCGTTGCCTGGCTTTGGTTCCAGGGTCAATCCCTTGCTGCTGACACCACCGAGTTTTTCCACATCAAAGAAGCCGCGGTAGTTCTGGGCAAAACCAAAGGTTCCGCTGGCTGCGATTACCGGATTCTTGAATTTGACACCGGCAATGGTTACAGACAGATCAACTTCTGTATCCTTTAATGGTGTCACGTTTTTCCTTGGAGATGGTTTTGGGAATTCCAGAATGTCGCCGTCAAAAATAGGACCATCCTTGCAGACACGGCGGTTTCCTTCTTTTGTGTTTATTGTACAGCCAAGACATGCACCGACACCGCAAAGCATTTTCTTTTCAAGGCTCAGGTAGCACTTGATGCCTGCTTCCTGGCATACAGACTGGACGTAGGCGAGCATGGGAGTCGGACCGCAGGCGAAAACGGATCTGTACCCTTTTTGAGCAACTGTATCCTTTGTGAAAGCTGCGCTGAGCATTCCGTGTATGCCAACGGAACCGTCGTCTGTTGTAATAACCAGATTCTTTGCCTTTACGTTCTCAAGTCCGTAGGAACCGCTTTTGAAACTGGCATAGAAATCGTAGCTTCCATCTGCCAGACTGGATGCAAAGTTGGCAACAGGAGCGACGCCAATTCCGCCTCCGATGATTGCCATACTATCGTTAGTTTGTCTATCGATAAATTCTTCAAAGGTATTTCCAAGGGGACCATTCAGAGACAGCATGTCACCGGGAATAAGGGAACGCATCTGCTTTGTGCCTTCTCCTTTTTCAAGGATCATGAACTGGACCCTGAGGGTGTTGCCGTCACGTTCCGCATGATAGACGCTTATAGGGCGGCCAAAAGTAACATTGCTGCATTTACCTCTGATCATATAGAACTGACCGGGCTTTGGACCAATCTGTGAATCGCGTTCAAGCTGTGATTGAACTTCCATGAGAAAAACATTTGGCTGTCCTTCAACATCCTTTACGAAATTTACTTTTGCATCTCCATAAAAAAGGATGCCTTTGCCGTCTTTGTCGATCTGTGGTCTGTCACATGCCATGATTTTACCTCTAAAATTTTGATCTCAGTTCATTAAGTTTTAAAGAAGAAACCCATTCACTGTCAACAGCAATGATATAGGATTTTTGGGAAAAAGACAGTTCCATTGCCACCTGGAAAAACGGTCTTCATAAAATTGAATAAAATTTTATTATGAAATAACATGAAACTATGAAAATGAAAAAAGCGTTTATTACATGTGGAATTATTGCCGCTACCATGCTTGTGGCAGTTTTGGGTGGTGGTCTGTATCTTGTGGACTATGCAGTTGCACCTGAAGACGGAACTCTTTGCTACGAAAGTAAAAATTTTTCCATCTCGAAAAAACTGGAGGAAATAAAAAAGAAGGATGACCCCCAGCACATCCTTGCGGAACAGGAAAGGGCCCTGGCATATCCAAAGCTTAAGAAACATTCGACTGTGATTTCAATTAAAAGTTTTGACGGTCTTGAGCTTAAGGCTCTTTATGCACGACAGAATGAAAATACAAGTCATGACTATGCCCTTGTGATCCACGGCTACAGGTCTGAACCACGAGATCTTGCTCCAAATGCGGTTCACTTTCTTGAAAAGGGATGGAATGTAGTCATGCCGGGACAGAGAGGTCATGGATGGAGCGAAGGAAGCTACGTGGACATGGGCGTTTTTGCATGCCGTGACATGGTTTCCTGGTGCAGGAAAATCGTGGAGATGGATCCTGAAGCAAGAATTCTGCTTTTTGGAATTTCCATGGGGGCAGCCACTGTCATGATGACAAGCGGAGAGGAACTTCCACCGAATGTCATGGCCGCCATCGAAGACTGCGGTTACTCTTCTGTCTGGGACCAGTTTGAATACAGGCTCAAATATGAATTCCATCTGCCTTCTCATCCGATTCTTGACGTGGCATCAATGCTCTGCAAGGCAAAGAACGGTTTTTCTTTCAAGGATGGCTCAAGCATAAAATCCCTTGCCAAAGCAGAAATACCGATGCTTTTCATCCACGGGGATGCAGATGACTATGTTCCTTTCAGCATGCTGGAAAAAAATTATGAGGCAAAGAAAGGAGAAAAGGAAATTCTTGTGATAAAAAATGCGGAACATGCAATGGCCGGCTTTGTTGATCCTGAGCTTTACTATGGCCGTGTTGATGCCTTTGTAGAAAAATGGATTAAATAAAAACGGGGCTGCCCAATAAGTATTTCTGCCAGGGTCATTGCGCAGGTGGTTTCGACTACGCTCAACCACCCTGAAATTACTTTTGGGTCAGCCCCATCGTCAAAGTCGTAAAATTAACTTTTCTAGTTTCTGAATGAATGGATTGGTGCTGGAATTCTTCCGCCGCGGTTGATGAAGTCAGCGCAACCGAACTTGCTTACCTTCATGCAAGGCATTCCGCCAAGAAGACCGCCGAATTCTACCCATTCACCTTCCTTCTTTCCAGGAGCCGGGATGATGCGGACAGCTGTTGTCTTGCTGTTTACCATACCGATGGCAAATTCATCAGCCATGATTCCGGAAATTGTTGTTGCAGGTGTGTCGCCTGGGATTGCGATCATGTCGAGACCAACTGAACATACAGTTGTCATTGCCTCAAGCTTTTCAAGGCAGATTGAACCTGTCTTTACTGCGTTGATCATTCCTTCGTCTTCTGAAACAGGGATGAATGCGCCTGAAAGTCCACCGACGTTTGTAGAAGCCATTACGCCGCCTTTCTTTACCATGTCTGTAAGCATTGCAAGAGCTGCTGTTGTTCCTGGTCCACCACAACCTTCAATACCCATTTCTTCGATGATGCGGGCAACAGAATCGCCGACTGCTGGAGTTGGAGCAAGGGAAAGGTCAAGGATACCAAAGTTTACGCCAAGACGACGGGCAGCTTCTGAACCGACCATCTGACCCATGCGGGTGATCTTGAAGGCCATCTTCTTGATTCCGTCTGCAAGTTCATTGAGAGGGCGGCCCTTGAATTCACGGGCAGCTGCAAGGATAACTCCAGGTCCTGAAACACCAACGTTGATTACGCTGTCTGCTTCTCCAGGTCCGTGGAAGGCACCTGCCATGAACGGATTGTCTTCAGGAGCGTTGCAGAAGATTACAAGCTTTGCGCAGCCGTTGCATTCGCAGTCTTTTGAAACTTCAGCTGTCTGCTTGATTACTTCACCCATGATCTTTACTGCGTCCATGTTGATTCCGCTTTTTGTAGAACCGACGTTGACGCTTGAACATACGTAATTTGTTGAAGCAAGAGCTTCCGGAATTGATTCCATGAGAATTCTGTCTGCTGGAGTAATTCCCTTTGGAACGAGGGCAGAGAAACCTCCAAGGAAGTTTACACCGAGTTCCTTTGCACACTTATCAAGAGTCTTGCAGTAGTCCACATAAGAAGATGCACCGCTTGCACCGGCAACAAGAGCGATAGGCGTTACTGAAATGCGCTTGTTGATGATAGGAACACCGTATTCCTTTTCAATGTCCTGGCCGACCTTAACAAGGTTTGCAGCTTTGTGCATGATCTTGTCATAGATCTTGTCGCATGCACGCTTCATGTCGCTGTCTGCGCAGTCAAGAAGGGAAATACCCATTGTAACGCAGCGTACGTCAAGCTTGTGGCGCATGAACATATTTACTGTTTCTTCGATTTCAACCGGTGAAAAAAGCATAATTTACCTCAAAAATAATGTATGGAAGGAAGTTTAATTTATTGCAGTTTTTTTTTCAATTATGGTCTGTCTATTGAACCTATGACAAATTTTCCCTTTAACAGGATTTTTTTTCCATGGCGGATCATACTTTTGAGTGATTTGATATAGTGGCGGCATAGTACAAAGATCAAGGGAGAAATGGCAAATGAAATTTTCAAGAAAAGGACTTATGGCTTCAGTAGTTGCATTGGTTATGGTTTCTGCTGTTATGGCGGAAGAAACTTCAGCTGGCTGGGACAAAATCATCATGGCGGGACCAGCTGTTCCTTTGGCAAGGCATAAGGTTGAGATTGGCGGAAAAAAACAGAACCTCAATTCGCAGGGTGGTGGATTATATACAGAGTATGTAGCTATTGAAAAGGAAACAAATCTTTCCCTTGTTCTCAACGGAACTGTAGGAGGATATCTTTCCGATGATTTTTCTTCCGGTACTGAATTTGGAGGGTTTTTCAGCACTTTTGCAGGTCTTGGTTATGCTCCTGTAAACAATGAGAAAATCAAGTTTGTGGCTGCCGCAGGAATTGGAGCGGATTGTTTCGGCTATGAAATGAAGCACAACGGAATCAGAAACATTGTAGCCGTAGCAGAATTTTCAGCCGGCATTGATCTTGCCTTGATCGCAAGGCTCAGCGACAGAATCGGAATAGGATTCAATGTCCTTGGAATGGCAGGTCTCTTTGGTGCCGGAAACAACGAAGTGAAAGACATGGAAACAGACATAAAGGAAGACAACAAATTCATAGTCAAGCCTGGTTCAATCTATGTTATGCCATCAATCGGTGTGACAGTACATTTCTAAAAAATTTCTTGAGATACATATGGCAGCTCCCGGGAGACCGGGAGCTTTTTCATTCAGGGAATAAAAAAACCGCCACGGAAAAGTGACGGTCCTGGTTATGGGTCATGAATGCATTACATGCATTCATCGGCAAGCTGGTTGAAGTCAGGATTGTTGCGGCACCAGTTTTCCGCGTAGGAACCCTTGTGGCAGAATACCTTTGTTTTTGTGTCAAAGGCACTGTTGTCGATATAGTCTACCGATTCAGGGAGAAGCACTACCGGATTATCTCCGCAGTCTACGAAAGCTTCGTCGCTGATGCTTGTGACACCTTCGCTGACACGGACCTTGGATATGCCTGCTCCGTTGAATGCACGGAAGGCAATGCCCTTGATTCCCTCTGGCGTTGCAACTTCCTTGTCTTCTCCATCATAGAAAAGAAGCATGCTGTTTGCCGTGTTGATCATCATTCCATTTTCATATTTGTAGTTTTTGTTGATGGGAAGATACTTGCGGCTGTTTGGGAATGCTGTCTTTGAACATGAAATCAAGTTGTCAGGAAGAACGAGATTCTTGATGCCTGTACAGCGTGCAAAAGCCTTGTCCTTTATGGCTGTAACATTTTCAGGAAGGACGATGGATTCAAGTCCAGCACAGTCTTCAAAAACACCTTCTTCTATTGTAGAGATACCTTCAGGAATGTTTACAGACTCCAGGTTTGCGCAATTGTAGAAAGCTCCCTTTGCGATTGCCATGAGACCTGCAGGAAGCTCAATGCTCTTGAGATTGACGCAGTCTGCAAATGCGCGTTCACGGATGACCAGGACACTTTCCGGAATTTTTACGGATGAAACCAGACGATGGTTGTGAAAAGTATCTTCCGTAATTTCGATTGTTCCTTCTGGAATTTCAACATCATTTAAAAGCAGATCCATTAATTACCTCAAAAACTCATGATAATACAAACAGTATAACATCCTTTCCATGCGTTGTCTAATTTTGGCATGGAATAATGGAAAATTGATTTGATTTGCATTAATATTTTACTAGAGATTCATTCATGACATCGGCAGCCATCGATGAGAAACTGCCGTAGTGTAAGAGTTCCGTAGAAAAACGGAATAATAACAGGAGTTTATATGAAGAAGAGTATTTTGGTTGCAGGACTTGCATTTGCAGCAATGGCAATGTCATTCGCAGAAGGTTGGGATGTAAACGGATATTTCCGTACTGGTGTTGAAGGAAATTTTGACGCAAAGGATACAGAAACAAAGGTTTACAAGGACGGTCAGTATTACGGAAACGGAAAGTCCCGTGCAAGACTTAACGTGGATTATACTGAGGAAGCTTACGGATTCAAGTTCCGCTATCAGTGTGATGGATTTGGAGTTGAAGCAGCAGACAAGGAAACATGGTTTACACAGGGCAACCTCAAGTACATGATGGGCTATGCAAAATTCATGGACGGAAAGATTATTGCTGAAGCCGGTAAGCTCATGGACTTCTATACACAGTCGGAAGCAAGATATGAATACCAGGCTCTTGGTGGATATGGTGTTCGTGCAGTATTCGCACCTGTTGACGGACTTTTCCTTGGTGCCGGTGCAAGCACATACAGGGCAGAAAAATTTACTGCTGAAGACGATGAAGTTAAGGACGGAAAGGCAGCAGTGGGATCATTCAAGCTCAACGAAAAGGTTCTTACTGTAAGCGCAAAGTACAAGCATGAACTTTTCACAATCGCCGGAGGTTACAACCTTGCTGGTGAGGCATACGGATTCTTCGGACTCAAGGCTGTTCCAAACCTCAAGTTCAACATTGAGGCAAAATTCCTCAAGGATGATATTTCAGGAAAGACAGACAAGAGCGGTGCAAAGACAACTTATACAGAAGCCTGGGAATTGTTGAACTACAATTTCAAGGGAGTTGGACTTCCTCTTGAAGCTGGTGTTTACTGCCATCAGATCATCGTTAAGGACAACAAGTCAATTGAATTCTATCCACATATGTCTTATGCAATCACAAATTCAATTGCTCCAGAATTCGAAGTTGGCGTAAAGATGGTTGAGAAGAACGGTGAATCTGAAACAACATACAATGTGACACCATCAATCAAGTTTACAGCCGGAAAGAGAGCAACTGTCAAGGTTTACTACAACTACGACAAGGATGAAAAGAGTGCTGTAGGTACAACTCTCAGAGTCAACTACTAATAGAAACAGCCTGCCAGATCAATAAACATGCTTTCAGTGAGATTTCATGTCTTGCTGAGAGCATGTTTTTTTTTATAATGGTATCTATGAAAGATACAATCCATCATGTAAAAGCAAGCACGCAGTACAAGCGTGAACATAAACCTGATTACGGCAAGGAACGCATCGATATCCTTTATGAAGACAAGGATATTGTCGTAATCAATAAACCTACGGGACTTCTGTCGGTTCCGTATCCTGGAAGCAAATCACGCACCGCCATCGACATTCTTGAAAAAATCATGCGAAAGAAAGGCACATATACGGCGACCCACAGACCTTTTGTCGTCCATCGTCTGGACAGGGATACAAGCGGTGTGATGATGTTTGCACTCAATGAATTCATCCAGAAAAAAATAATGGGCTCATGGCAGAAAATGGTCACAGGCAGAATCTATCATGCTGTTGCGGAAAATCCTGGAAGCCATCATGATCCGTTGCCTGACAGGGGACTCATCGATGATCCTCTTGCACAGAATGCCCATCATGTAGGATATGTGAAGAACAGGGCCGACGACAATGCAAAGACCGTGGAGGCAAGAACCAATTTTGCTGTCATTGAACGCGGACCAACCCACACGCTTTTTGAACTTGAACTTGATACGGGAAAGAAAAATCAGATCCGCGCACATCTTGCAAACAGACACTATCCTCTTGCAGGTGACGAGAACTATCGCGCGAAGACTGACCCTTTCCACAGGTTGTGCCTTCATGCACGCACTCTGGAATTCATCCATCCGGTTACGGGGCAGAAGATGAAGTTTGAGCAGCCGGAACCGGAGGAATGGCTTGAGTATGTGAAGAAAGGTGATGCCCATCCGCAGCTTCCGGTGTGGCTCAAGGAAGTACGCGATTCACGGAACCTCAAACGCCAGGTAAAACTTCCGGAGCAGAAGACTGTTGACCAGAGCCGTGGGTCACGTAAGGCAGCTCGCAAAATGGATTTCATAAGCCGGGGAAAATTGATTCAAAAATGACATCCTGTCATTTTTGAATCAGCAAGTTTTGCGGTGCAATCACCTGCAGCCTAGGAATTGTGATGTGAAAATTTTTCGCGCTATAGACTTTTAGGAAATAAAACACCATTATTTTATCATGCGTATTAAACTTGAAAACCTTAAGAAGACTTATAAAGGAGCGGGCGGAACTGTCACTGCGGTAAACGATATATCTCTTGATATTCCGGAGAATGCAATTTTTGGAATCATCGGGAAAAGCGGTGCAGGCAAATCGTCACTTGTACGCCTTGTCAGCCTTTTGGAAACACCTGATGAGGGTTCCGTATATTACAACGACGAGCGCGTGGACAACCTTACGAAAAAAGAAATGATCATGCGCCGCCGCAGAATTGGAATGATTTTCCAGAACTTCAATCTTTTTACATCACGAACGGCTGCAAAGAACATTGCATATCCGATGGAAATCTGCGGATTCCCAAAGGCGGAAATAGAAAGCCGCGTAAAGGAAATGCTTGCCCTTGTTGGACTTGAGGATCGCGGTGACGCACCTGTAAGCACCCTGAGCGGTGGCCAGAAGCAGCGCATTGCAATTGCCCGTGCCCTTTCAACAAGACCGGACATCCTTTTCTGCGATGAGGCAACAAGCGCCCTTGACCCACAGACAACAAGATCCATCCTTGGACTCATCCGCGAGATCCAGAAAAAAATGAACCTTACTGTCGTAATGATTACGCACCAGATGGAAGTCGTCCGTGATGCCTGCGATCAGGTTGCAGTAGTTGATGGCGGTAAAGTTGTGGAGCAGGGAAAGGTTTCAGAAATTTTCTCTTCTCCAAAAACAGCAGTCACAAAAGATTTCCTTTCACATCTTTCACCGGAAGATGCAGCAAAAGACGGTTCGGAATTTGCACGCTGGTCAGAAGAAGGCGGAAAGTACATCCTTTACTTTGAGGGATCTAAAACAGGAGAACCTGTCCTGAGCCGTCTTGCAAAGAATTTTGAGATTGAATTCAATATCCGTGCAGGCGGAATCTCACATCTTGCGGAAGGTGAAGTAGGCAAGATGCTTGTGGATTTCATCGGATCAAAGGAAGAAATAGAAAAGGCTGTTGCCTATCTCAAGGAAAATGGAATCAAAGTGGAGGAAGAAAAATGAGCCAGATCATGACATTAGTCGGTATTTCAACCTTGCAGACCCTTGAGATGGTATTGTTCTCGACGGTTTTCTCAATGGTCATCGGATTCCCTCTGGGAGTTCTTCTCTATTCGACAAATACAATGGGAATAACACCACGTCCAGTTTTGAATCAGGTTCTGAGCCGCATTGTAAACGTGCTCCGTTCCTTTCCGTTCATCATCCTCATGATTTTACTTTTCCCGTTGTCACGTCTCATACTCGGTACAAGTATCGGAACCACAGCTACAATTATTCCGCTTTCGATTGCTGCGGCACCATTTGTAGCACGCCTTGTTGAAACATCACTTCTTGAAGTTGATCCTGGAATGATTCAGGCAGCCCGTGCCATGGGATCTACAAATTCACAGATCATCATCAAGGTGCTGATTCCGGAAAGCATGCCTTCCCTTGTTTCTGGAATCACACTTACAATCATCAACCTCATTGGATATTCCGCAATGGCCGGAACTATCGGTGGCGGTGGACTCGGAGACCTTGCGATCCGCTACGGATACCAGAGATTCCGTCCTGATGTAATGGCGGCAGCTGTTGTTGTAATCATCGTCATGGTTGAAGTGATTCAGTTCATCGGAACAAGAATTTCAAGCAGAATGCTGGCAAACAGATAGAAATTTGTTGCTAAACATATAGTTCATATAAAAATAGAAAATCTGCTCTCGCAGAGAATCATGTCAAAGCAGCTCCAGTGAGACTTCGTCTCAAGTCGCTTTTTGCCATGAACCTCTGCTACGCAGATTTTTTTGTTTTAAAGGAATTTGAGTTTACAGACAGCAATCTGTTTGCCAGCAAAAAAAACAAAAGAGACCCTAATACTAATTCAGTTAAAGGCTTATGCAGTTTCTTCCGCTGTTCTTTGCATTGTAAAGGGCCTTGTCCAGTCGGATGAAGGCATCCTTTACCGTGTCATCCTCATTCACACTGGCAAGTCCAACGCTGCATGTCATAGGTCCCACCGTGATGAATGGTTTTTCTGCAATATACTGCCTTATTTCTTCAGCAAGGGATTCCAGCTTTTCAATTTCAAAACCATAGCAGACACAGACAAATTCTTCTCCGCCCCATCTGCCGATTTTGATGCTGTGGTTCTGGATCTTTTCTTTTATTCTGCGTACAAAAGACTTGAGGATATCATCTCCGACGGCATGTCCGTATGTATCATTTATTTTCTTGAAGAAATCAATGTCGAACATCATGAGGGAAACAGGTGTGTTTTCTTTTTTCAGAATCTCAATGGCATTGCCCAATTCCGTTTCAATACGGCCGTGATTGAATACACCTGTAAGGGCGTCATGTGAAGCAAGGTCTTCGAATCTCTTCAGTTCGTTGAACAGTTTAAGGGAATCCTCATGGATGTTCTGTACCATGAATACGAAACGGAAATCCTGTTCCTGAAGGGTATCCATGCGGCCGAAAATCAGTTTGACCCAGATATATTTTCCTTCAAGATTTTTCATCTGGCAGTCGAAGGTCAATGTCTTTGACGGCTTAAGATGTGTCCTTATGTATTCCGGATCTGTCATGGTCAGGAACATTTCCTGGTCTTCAGGCCAGATGGCATTGACGATCATCATTCTCCATTCGGTATATCTAACGTCATAGTGGAGGTCATCCTCAGAAATTTCCCTTACGTTCATGCTGGCGACAGAATCCCTGTTCAGGTCGACATACATGGAAAAGAGATAGGTTTCTTCGATGGTCTTTACCTTGCTTTCCTTTTTTTTGCTGCGGTCAATTTCCGATCTTCCCATTTCAAAAAGAAGGATGAGATAGTCGTCTTCATCATTTTTTATCGGATATACCAGCATCTGGATGACATGCTTCACGTTATTGATTTCAAGGGAGAGCTGCCTTGAGAATTTTCTCTTGAACTCTCCCATCTTTGGAAGGAAAACCTGATAGGTATCCGTGATCCTGTTGTTGGTGTCATTCATGTGGAACAATAGTTTTTCAATCAGATCTTTGTAGGAACCTTCTTCATCAATGAATCTTGCAAAGCCTTCCGTTCTTTTAACGGCACGGTAGCGGTCATCTTTGGAACTTACAATCAATATGGTATCGACATTGTCGATGAGCACTCTATAAATTTCATCGTTTGAATAACTGATCATTGTATTACACCTGGAATCATTATATCACATAATTCTGGATTTCAACCGACGATTTGGTCCGCAGAAAGTTCCGCCTGAAAGGGTATAGGATGTGGCTATAACTAAGCATACATATATAATATTTTACAAAGGTGTGGAAATTCGATAATATCAAGACATCTTTTGGAACAGAGAGGAAAAAACAATGAAAAAGATTATTACTTTGGCAGCAGCACTTATCGCTGCAACATCACTTTTTGCACAGACAAAAATCAAGGTAGGAGCAACTCCAGAGCCACACGCAGCTTTCCTTAACCTTATCAAGGAAGATCTTAAGGCAGACGGAATCGATCTCGTCGTAGTAGATTTCACAGACTACGTTATTCCAAACGAAGCTCTTGAATCTGGAGAAATCGATGCAAACTTCTTCCAGCACCTTCCATACCTTGAGTCATTCAACAAGGAAAGAGGATACCACCTTGTAAATGCAGGCGGAATCCACGTTGAACCAATCGCACTTTACTCAAAGAAGGTAAAGTCACTGGCAGCTCTTGGCAAGAAGGCAACAGTTGCAATTCCAAACGATCCGACAAACGAAGGACGTGCGCTTCTCCTTCTCCAGGCAGCAGGACTCATCGAACTGGACAAGTCGGCTGGAATCACAGCTACAGTTCTTGACATCAAGAAGAACCCAAAGAAGCTTAAGTTCAAGGAAATTGAAGCTGCTTCTCTCCCACGTGTTCTTGCAGATGTTGATGCAGCAGTAATCAACGGAAACTATGCAATCCCAGCAGGTCTTTCTGCAACAAAGGACGGTCTTTTCGTAGAAGGTAAGGAATCTCCTTATGTAAACATCGTTGCAGTAAAGGAAGGCCGCCAGAACGATGCTGCAATCAAGGCACTTGTAAAGGCACTTCAGAGCCAGAAGATCAAGGATTACGTTGCAGGAAAGTATGCCAACGGCGAAGTTGTGACAGTATTCTAATGTAAGACATAAACATTACTGATGGGCCGGCACTGATCCAGTGCCGGTTTTTTTATTATTCAGGACCCTTCGACTACGCTCAGGGATCCTCGGCGAAAGTGTTGTGATAGTGTGGTTGTAATGGACAAATGCTTTCGTGGAAGAAATCAAGATAGCCTTTACACGAATTGTTCTGACAATTCGTGGGGCGAAAGTGTTGTGATGATATGGTTGTAATGGACAAATGCTTTCGCCCTTTCGCCCGTTCATTGAAAAAAAATTTTCAAGGTGATAATATTTAGTTCCGTATGAAAAACGGATTTGACAACGACAAGTATCTGAAGATTCAATCAGAACACATCAAGGAACGCATTTCAAAGTTTGGAGACAAACTTTATCTTGAATTCGGCGGCAAGCTTTTTGACGACTATCATGCCAGCCGTGTCCTCCCGGGATTCCAGCCAGACAGCAAATTGAAGATGCTCATGCAGCTTGCGGACTGTGCGGAAATCGTAATCGTAATCAGCGCAGTAGACATTGAGAAGAACAAGGTCCGTGGTGACCTTGGCATCACCTACGACATGGATGTTCTCCGCCTCAGAAAGGAATTCCAGAATCGTGGTCTCATGGTTGGAAGCGTCTGCATCACACACTATTCAGGACAGACAGCGGCAGACATTTTCCGTGCAAAACTTGAGAAGATGAACATCAAGACTTATGTTCATTACACCATCGAAGGCTATCCACACAATGTGGCGCTCATCGACAGCGATGAAGGTTACGGAAAGAACGATTACATCGAAACTACAAGGCCGCTGGTCGTAATTACGGCACCAGGACCAGGAAGCGGAAAAATGGCAGTCTGCCTTAGTCAGCTTTATCAGGAAAACAAGCGTGGCGTAAAGGCAGGCTATGCAAAGTTTGAGACATTCCCTATCTGGAATCTTCCACTCAAGCATCCTGTCAACATGGCTTATGAAGCTGCAACCGCAGATCTTAAGGATGTGAACATGATCGATCCTTTCCATCTGGAAGCCTACGGTCAGACAACGGTAAACTATAACCGTGACATTGAAATCTATCCTGTATTGAATGCCATCTTTGAAGGCATCTACGGAGAGAATCCATACAAGAGCCCAACTGACATGGGCGTCAACATGGCAGGCTACTGCATCTATGATGACGAAGCATGTCGTGAGGCAAGCAACCAGGAAATCATCCGCCGCTACTACACTGCGACAAACCGTCTTGCGGAAGGAAAATGCGATGAATCGGAAGTAAGCACCATCGAGCTTTTGATGAAGCAGTCAAAGATTTCCACAAGCAACCGTCGCGTTACGGAAGAAGCAAAGATCCGCGGAATGCAGAACAATGTTCCGGCTGCTGCCATTGAACTTTCTGATGGAACAATCATCACATCGGAAACTTCAAGCCTCCTTGGTACAAGTGCCGCCCTCATCCTTAATGCCGCAAAGCATCTTGCAGGAATCGACCACAGCATAAAGCTTATTCCGGCTGAAATGATCGAGCCTATCCAGAACATGAAGGTTGAATATCTCCGTGGAAAAAACCCAAGACTTCATACTGACGAAGTTCTTGTTGCCCTTGCAATGCTTTCAAAAACAGATGAGAACTGCAAAAAGGCAATCGAAGTTCTTCCAAAATTTGAAGGTTGCCAGGTGCACACGACAGTAATGCTGAGCGAAGTTGACAGAAAGATTTTCAAGAAACTCGGCGTTGACGTTACATGTGAGCCTGTTCTTAAAAAGAGCACCATCTAGTTCCAGAAGGTCTGATAAGCAATCGGGCTGTCCAATAAGTAATTTTCCCAGGGTCATTGCATATGGCAACGTAGCGCTCAACCACCCTTAGATATACTTATTGGACAGCCTCATTTTTTTAGAATCCCAGACTGCAGGCAGCACCAGGGAAGGCGGCCTACTTTCCCATGAAAACTGTAGGAATTTGTTTGAAAAAGCTCAATTTATTGATTATCTTTATATGTATGAAAGAAATTACCCAGCAGATTCTTACCGGGGAGAGAGCCCTTTTTGATACCCACGACGCAAAAATTTCTTATTGCACTTTTGAGAATGGAGAATCTCCGTTGAAGGAAAGTTCAAATCTGGAAGTTGATAATTGTCTTTTCAAATGGAAATATCCTTTCTGGTATACGAACAATATAAAGGTCACCAATTCAGCGCTTTTTGACATGGCCCGTGCTGGAATCTGGTATGTAAAGGATTTTACAATGGAGAACACGGTGGTTGAGGCTCCAAAAAATTTCCGTCGGGTTGATGGCCTTGTCTTGAAAAACGTGAACATTCCAAATGCGGAGGAAACCTTGTGGAACTGCAGGAATGTGAAGATGAATAATGTTGCTGCCCGCGGCGATTACTTTGCAATGAATTCCACCGACATGGAAATCGACGGTCTCGTTCTAGACGGAAACTACAGTTTTGACGGTGGCCGCAATATCGTCGTCCGCAACTCAAAGCTTCTCAGCAAGGACGCTTTCTGGAACGCAGACAACATCACTGTCTACGATTCCTTCATCAGCGGTGAATATCTCGGATGGAATTCAAAGAACATCACGCTGATAAACTGCACGATAGAAAGCCTTCAGGGCATGTGCTACATCGACAATCTTACGATGAAAAACTGCCGTCTCATAAACACAACACTTGCTTTTGAATATTCCCAGTGCGATGTTGAGATTGCAGGAAAAGTTGAAAGTGTCTTCAATCCGAAAGGCGGAACCATAAAAGCCGATACCATCGGGGAGCTTATAATGGACGGCCGCCGTGTGAAAATAGACCAGACGAAAATCGACTGCGGAAACATTGAAAAAGAATTCGACCGTGCCGAATGGGAACGCCCGAAATGAAATACGACTTTGACAAGATGACCGACAGGTTTGGTTCCCAATCATACAAATGGGACGTTGGAAAAAATGAACTGCCAATGTGGGTTGCCGACATGGACTTCGAGACGGCTCCGGAAATTCGTGAGGCCCTGGCAAAAAGGGTGGACCACGGAATTTTTGGATACAACGTTGTTCCGGATGAATGGTATGATGCATACATCAGCTGGTGGGACCGTCGTCATCATACGGCATTCAACAGGGACTGGATCATGTTCTGCACTGGTGTTGTTCCGGCAATTTCAAGCATGGTACGAAAGCTGACAACTGTTGGCGAGAATGTCCTGATACAGACTCCGGTCTACAATATTTTTTTCAATTCCATCGTAAACAACGGACGCAATGTTCTTGAAAGTCCGCTTGTTTATGAGAGTGGCGAATACCACATAGACTTTGATGATCTTGAAAAGAAACTTGCGGATCCTCAGACAAGATTGATGATTCTGTGCAATCCCCATAATCCCGTCGGAAAAATATGGACAAGGGAAGAACTTGCAAGAATCGGTGAACTTTGTGATACATACCATGTAACTGTAATCAGCGATGAGATTCATTGTGATCTTACGGATCCTGGATTTGATTATGTTCCGTTCATATCGGCCAGTGAAAAATGTGCGCGCCTTTGTGCAGCCTGTGTCGCACCTACAAAGACTTTCAGCATTCCAGGAATCCAGACTGCGGCCATAGTTGTACCGGATCCGTTTTTGCGCCATAAGGTCTGGCGCGGAATAAATACTGATGAAGTTGCAGAGCCAAACAATTTTGCAACCGTGGCCGCTGTTGCCGCATTTACGGAAGGTGAGGCCTGGCTTGAAGAACTGAGGGCCTATCTTGCGGAAAACAAAAAGCTTGTCCGCGAATTCATCGGCTGTAATGTTCCGCAGATAAAGGTCGTACCTTCAAAGGCAACATATCTTCTGTGGCTTGACTGCAGCGGAATTACCGATGATGCCGAGGTGCTTGTAAATTTCATCAGGAAAACTACAGGACTTTTTCTGACGGAAGGAATTGAATACGGAGTGCCTGGAAAAAAATTCATCAGGATGAATGTTGCCTGTCCGAGAGCCAGGGTGGAAGACGGAATGAACCGTTTGAAAAATGCAATTGAAAAATATGGAGAGAGTAGATGTTAGTTTCAACACGCGGAAGATATGCAATCAGAATCATGCTTGAACTCAGCTCGCGAAAGGAAGGCGAAAGGGTTTCACTTGCGGAGCTTTCCGAAAAGCAGGAAGTCTCATTGAAATATGCCGAAGCAATAGTTTCAGCTCTTGTGAAGGCAGGACTTCTTGATGGTCAGCGCGGAAAATCCGGCGGCTACAGGCTTTTGAAAAACGCATCGGAGATAAAGGTTGGAGATGTGCTGAAGCTTACGGAAGAATCCCTCGCTCCTGTCAGCTGCCTTGACTGTACTCCAAACGAATGTCCCAAGGCATCAAGGTGCAAGACCCTTCCGATGTGGACAAAACTGAACTCCCTGATTTCGGATTATCTTTTCAGCATAAGCATAGAGGACCTGAGCAAAGGAAAGGTTTAGTGCATATGAACATTTCACCGGTTACATTCATTGGAATTTGCATTCCTTTTTTGGGAACGGTTTTGGGTTCCGGGTGCGTTTATCTTTTTAAATCATTCAGCGAGAAGACAGGAAAAATTCTTTCTGGCTTTGCGGCAGGAGTCATGATTGCGGCAAGTGTATGGTCGCTTCTGATTCCCGCAATGGAGCAGTCAGAAAATCTGGGCCGTTTTGCTTTTGTTCCGGCTGTAGCTGGATTTCTAATTGGCATAGGTTTTCTTCTTTTGATAGACGGAATCGTACCTCACCTTCATGTCAACAGCGACAGGCCTGAGGGTGTAAAATCAAGCCTTTCAAAACATGCCATGATGCTGCTTGCTGTAACGATACACAATTTTCCCGAGGGAATGGCGGTAGGTGTAGTTCTTGCTGCAATGAACACGGCACAGTCCACCGTGACAGTCGGGGCGGCCCTTGCTCTTGCCATCGGTATTGCCGTGCAGAATTTCCCGGAAGGAGCGATTCTTTCAATTCCCCTTTTCAGTGGCGGAATGAAAAAAAGAAGGGCATTTTTGCTTGGTGCCCTGTCGGGAATCGTCGAGCCAATAGGAACACTCCTCGTGCTTCTTCTGGCAAATTTCTTCGTGCCCATACTTCCATATTTTCTAAGTTTTGCAGCCGGTGCCATGCTCTATGTAGTTGTTGAAGAACTTGTTCCGGAAATGGCTGAAGGAGAACATTCCAACACAGGTGTCATCGCTTTTGCCCTTGGTTTCAGTTTGATGCTGGTTCTGGATGTGGCATTGGGCTGAGTGATTTCAAGGAGCGAGTTTTGCTCCCTGGTTTATTTACCCAGCTCCTCGATTGTCTTTACAAGGCTGTCAAGTTTTTCGTGGGTCATATCCGGGTTAAGCAAAGTGAACTTGAGGCAGACACGATGGTCGCTTACAGTCTGGCCTACGACGATTCCAAGTTTGTGGAGCAGCGTGCGGCGGATCTTTTTGTTCATCTCATCATTTTCTTCCGGAGTCTTTGATTCGTTTACTACGCGGAACACGACGGAAGAAATTTCAGGTTCTGTCACGACATGGAAATTTTCATTGGCACTTACTACGGAATAGAAATAGCGTGCGTTGTCCATTACCTTTGTTATGATTTCACTCCAGCCGTCTTTTCCACGGGCAAGGAAACTCATCCATACCTTGAGGGCATCGAAGCGTCTTGTTGTCTGGAGGCTTTTGTCTACAAGATTCGTGTATCCGTCTTCTTCGTCTTCTTCGCGGTTAAGGTAGTCGGCGTGGATCGTGAGGGCGGCAAAGTCTGTTCCGTCCTTGATGAGGACTGCGCTTGAACTGATGTTAAGAAGGAACATCTTGTGGAAGTCTACGGTGATGGAGTCGCAGAGATTGAAGTCGGCTACTGAATCTTTATATTTTTCTGAAAGTATTACACCGCTTCCGTAGGCACCGTCTGCGTGGAGCCACATGCTGTGTTTGTCGCAGAGGGCGCGGATTTTTGCCATTGGGTCTATTGAACCGAAGTCAGTGGTTCCGACTGTGGCGACAACAAGGAAAGGAATGTTGCCGGCCTTTACATCTTCTTCAACAAGCTTTTCCAGGGCGGCAAAGTCCATCTGTTTTTTTTCATTGACCGGAACCTTTACAACGCTTTCGTAGCCCATGCCAAGAATGTGGGCGGACTTTTCCATTGAAAAATGACTGATGCAGCTTGTGTACATGCGGAGCTTTCTGAAATTCTCAGGCAGCCCGAATTTCTTTACGTCGTGCTTCAGGACATTGTTGCAGAACCAGTCGCGGGCAAGGATGATGGCTGTCTGGTTTGACTGGCTTCCACCGCTTGTGAAAACACCGTCGGCCTTTTCATCATAGCCGTAGAGGGCGCACAGATGCCTTGTTACATCAACTTCGATTTCCGTTGCCGCAGGGGCCTGGTCCCAGCTGTCCATGCTCTGGTTGTATGCGCTGATGATCTGCTCGGCGGCAAGGCTTTCCATGAGGGCAGGAGAATGAAGGTGTGGCATGTAGTCTGTGGAAGAAGGGCGGAGCATGTTTGGAAGGATCTTTTCCTTTGTCATGGAAAGAACTTTGTCAAACCCAAGTCCCTTTTCCGGCAGAATTGAATCCATGTGAATAAGATCCTTCAGTTCCATAGGCTCAGGACCAGTATAGGCTTTGCTGTTGCTGAAGGCTTCAAGGATGGCCTCTGTCGTTTTGCCGATCATTGATGAGTAAAGTTCTTTGTCTGATGGAGAGTCTGTAAGAAAGAAATTGTTCATATGGATATCCTGATTAAAAAAATTATGTCTGTAGAAAATGTTGTCACCCTATGGAAGGGTGGCCCGACAATCCGTTGTTTGTCACTTTTGCAAAGGCAGGGTTGCTGAGCGAAGTCGAAGCACCCTGTATAGTTTTTGTAATCCGTCGGACCCTTCGACTTCGCTCAGGGATCCTTGAATTGAATCGACTTTTGGCAGACCTTCGGATCAAGTCCGAAGGTGACACAATGGTCAGCCTTAAAAAAATAACGTCACCGCAAAAAATTCCTGCGATGACGTTTTAAAATCGATATTATTTGCCTGTGATTTCTGCGTTGACTTCAAGAACGACCTTTTCAAAAATGTCCAGGCCGTGGTTAAGGGCTTCGTCGGAAATGTTCAGAGCGCAAAGACAGCGCATTACGGAACCAAATCGTCCGCCTTTTTCCATGACAAG
>CALELJ010000284.1 GCA_937902445.1 uncultured Treponema sp.
TGGGTCGCAAAGTCGCTCTGGGACAAGGGACTCATCTATGAAGGCCAGTACATCCTTCCGTATTGTCCACGCTGTTCAACAGTACTTTCATCACACGAACTTGCACAGGGATACAAGGACAAGCAGGATCCTGCAGTTACAATCAAGTTTGCAGTAAAGTCTTTGCCAGCTGCAATCGGCGATAACGACCTTGAAAACACATATTTCATTGCATGGACAACAACTCCATGGACATTGCCATCAAACCTTGGTCTCTGTATGGGACCGGATGTTGAGTACGTAAAGCTCCGCGACAAGTCAGACGGAACAAAATACATCTTCGCAAAGGCACGTGTTCCGGCTTACTTCAAGAATGAAGAAGACTATGAAATCCTCTGGACACACAAGGGTGCTGAATTCATCGATGCAACCTATGAACCTCTTTTCCCATACTTTGCTGAACTTGCAGACGCAAAGACATGTGAGGAAAAGTCAGGACAGAAGTGTGAGAAGGGCGCTTTCCGCATGTTCAACGCCGACTATGTTTCTACAGAAGACGGTACAGGTATCGTTCATATCGCACCTGCATTTGGTGAAGAAGATAACAAGGTTTTCCGTGGAAGCGGTGTTCCAAACGTTCAGCCTCTTGATGCAGAATGTAAGTTTACAAAGGAAGTTCCAGATTATCAGGGTGTATTCGTAAAGGATGCTGACAAGGACATCATGGACCGTCTCAAGCAGGAAGGAAAACTTGTAAAGCGTGAGACTGTTCAGCACCAGTATCCACACTGCTGGCGTTGTGGATCTCCTTTGATTTACCGCGGAATCGGTTCATGGTTTGTAAAGGTTGCAGACCACCACGATGCACTTCTCAAGGCAAACAGCCAGATCAAGTGGCAGCCGGGTCACATCAAGGAAGGCCGCTTTGGTAAGTGGCTTGCAGGCAGCCGCGACTGGGCAGTAAGCCGCAACCGCTACTGGGGTAACCCAATTCCAATCTGGAAGTGTGACGATCCTGAATGCAACCACCGTGTGTGTGTTGGAAGCCGCCAGGAACTCAAGGATCTTTCAGGTATTTATCCTGAAGACCTCCACAAGCAGTTTGTAGACAAGATCACATTCAAGTGTCCAAAATGTGGAAAGGGCACAATGAAGCGCATTCCGGAAGTTTTCGACTGCTGGTTTGAATCAGGTTCAATGCCATATGGCCAGCAGCACTATCCGTTTGAAAACAAGGAATTCTTTGAAAGCCATTTCCCTGCAAACTTCATTTCCGAAGGTCTTGACCAGACACGCGGATGGTTCTATACACTTACAATTCTTGCAAGCCACCTCTTTGACAAGCCTGCATTCCAGAACTGTATCGTAAACGGTCTTGTTCTTGCTTCCGACGGACGCAAAATGTCAAAGTCCCTCAAGAACTACACTGATCCTGTAGAAGCAATCAACATGTTCGGTGCGGATGCCCTCAGACTGTTCCTCATGCACTCGGCTGTCGTAAAGGCTGATGACCTTAAGTACAGCGATGACGGTGTACGTGAAGTAATCAAGTCAATCATCCTCCCGTTGTGGAACTCATATTCATTCTTCGTTCAGTATGCAAACATCGACGGTGTTACATGTACAGGACATGAATTTGACAATAAACTTCCTGACAATCCTCTTGACCGCTGGATTCTTTCAGTGGCACAGAAGATGGTAAAGGATGTGACAGCAGCCCTCGATGACTATGACCTCAGTGCCGCCATCGATCCTATGCTTGATTTCATCGATTCAATCAACAACTGGTACATCCGCCGCAACCGCCGCCGCTTCTGGAAGTCTGGAAGTGACAGCGACAAGATGGAAGCATACGGAGCACTTTACTGCGCTCTTAAGACATTCGCTCTTGTTGCAGCTCCATTCGTTCCATTCATTACAGAAGAAATCTGGCAGAATCTTAAGACTGCGGAAGACAAGGATTCTGTTCACCTTTCTGACTATCCTGTATACAACGAAAAGTTCCGCGATGAAGAACTTGAATTCCAGATGGCTTCAGTTCAGAAGGCTGTTTCAATGGGACGTTCACTCCGCAATACATTCAACCTCAAGAACCGCCAGCCTCTTGCAAGCGTAGCACTTGTTACACGCAATGCAGAAGAAAAGAAGGTTCTTGACAGCATGCGCGACACAATCGCAGAAGAACTCAACGTCAAGGAAGTAATCTTCCACGAAAAGGAAGATGAACTTGTTGAATACAGCGCAAAGGCAAACTTCCGCGTTCTTGGAAAACTTCTTGGAGGAAACATGAAGCTTGCCGCCGCAGAAATCACAAAGCTTACTGGAGACCAGATCGCAGCAATGCTCAACGGTTCAAAGCTTGTAATCAATGTTGCCGGTACTGATGTTGAACTCAACGAAGAAAACCTGATGATCGAACGCAAGGAAAAGGAAGACCTCAAGGTAATCAATGAAGGAACCCTTACTGTTGGCCTTGATACAAAGATCACCGATGAGCTTAAGAAGGAAGGCTATGCCCGTGACCTTGTACGTGGCATCCAGAACCTGCGCAAGGAAAGTGGATTTGAAGTTACTGACAGAATCAACCTTTCTGTAGGTGGAGATTCTTCTCTTAAGGCAGCCTTTGAAATGTTCAGGGACTTTGTTTCTGGAGAAACTCTTTCCGCTTCTGCAGCCTGGGTTGATGGACTTTCGGGCACTGAAATCGACTGTGAAGATGCCAAGTGGACCATCAAGGTTGAAAAGGCATAATCTTATATAATTGATTGAGGGGATGATTATGAAGAAATTATTTCTGATTGTTTCGGTTGCATTTGCCATTGGCTTGACAGGATGTAAGACTGCCAGGGTTGAGAGCGTTCAGCCGGAACCGCAGGTTCATCCCCTTGCCTTGATTTCTGATGACCTTAGCATCTACATGAGTGTTCCTGTAAAAAAGCATCAGGACCTTGTGTCAAAGATTGTCTGCTCAGTTGTCAATGGTATGAGCGAAAGCAATGCCAGGGCTATCTGTGAACGGACTGACATGCTCTATTCTGGACTTGGTACTGTAAAGGATCGATCCCGATTGGAGACTGCTTCTTTTACAAAAGTTTCCAAATTTGAAGCCGGTCAGGTGATGACAAAAAAGAATGGTTTTGACAGGGAAACTGTTCTGTTTGAATCAGGAGAAATGACAAAATACAAAAGCAATGCATCGAATTTTGAAATTGCTTTCCCCTCGACAAAGATTCTATGCATGTCACAGAATGTAAATCCAATGCTTGATAAATTTTCTCAGAGGGCTGAAGTAAAGGAAACTGAATACAATAAATGGATCAGCCAGAACTCTGATGATATTTTGTTCTACATTACAAGACCTGGACAGTACTTGAGAAATCTTATTGGACAGACAGTTTCTGTTGGAACGGATGTCATTTATGGAAGTATCAGCTACTTGCCGGACAGAAAAAAGCCTGACCAGTATTCAGGAAGATATAATCTTTCCTTCTACATTCATCTGACAAATAAAAAAGCCGCTTCTGCATTGAACGCTCTGCTTTCCCTTTCTTTTTCCATGATGGGAGGTTCCATAATGCAGACTGATCCTGAGACTCTTTATCTTTCAAATATTGAAATAACCGACAGACAGATCGCTGAACTTTTCACCCGTGATCCAATTACCGGAAAGCATTATAGGGTTGTAGGTGATGAAGTTATCGAGGAATCTGTCAAAAAATAAATATGAAAATCATTTTTTCAATAGCATCAGCACTTTTATTATTCTCATTGTTTTCATGCAGGTCTATCAAGGACATGTCTGTGCCTGGTGAAAGCCGGGTTGTCAGAAGAAACATTGATGAAGAGTATTTTGCCATTGCAGAAACATATAAGTCCCAGGAGAATTATTCAAAGGCGGTTACCTACTATGAAAAGGTTCTTTTGAATGAGGATCTTCATGACAGTGCCTATTATGAAATTGCCCTTTGCAATGTCTATCTGAAAAAATGGGATGAGGCAAGAAAATCCTTTGTGACCATTTTGAAAAGGGATCCTGACAACATGTCGTTGAAACTTTGCCTGTCCTATATTGAAGCCATGAGGGGAAACCTTGAAAAGGCTGAGGACATGTATGCAAGGATCTGCACCGAATACCCAAATGAACTTGAACCAATGCAGAATTACATAAATATCCTGATTGCCAGAGAAAAATATGAGGCCGCAAAAGAAAAGCTTGCAGAACTTATTGAAAAGTATCCGGATGATGAAAAGATTGTAGCCCTGGATAAGAAAATCAAGGAACTTACCGAGGATTCAGAAGCAAAGAATGAAGAAGAGGCGGGAGATGACAAGGCCGTTTCTGATGAGGAGCTCTTTGGTCTGAATGAGGAAGAGAAAAAAGCAGAAGATGAAGATAATAAAGAAAATAAGGAAACTGCCGCTTCTGCTGAAGTAAAAAAATAAGTTTCTGCAAAAAAATTAGGGTGGTTTCGACCATGCTCAACCACCCTGGAATCAACTTGGAAACAACCTATCAGATTTTAAGTTCTTCATCGATGTCAAAATCATCAAATGATTCAGAACCAGAAACCTCAGTTTCAACTTCAATGTCGTCTTCATCATCGTCTGCTGGAGGTTCAGGAAGGGACTCAAGGAGTTTTTCATCTTCAGACTTTTCGAGAGGCCTGTCTTTTTCCTGGAAAGATTCCGATGCAAGGAAATCCTTGTAGCGTTCCGGATTAACTCTGAATGCAATGATTGGAGAATCTGGATCTGCAATGGCTCTCTTGAGTGCTTCTTCACTTTCATTTGCAAGACGAGATGCGGAAATAAGTCTAAGGGATCTTGTTGAGATACCGATTGCAACCTTGTTGTTCTGGTTGTTTTCAGAAAGCAGTTTTACAAGTTCATTGTGCACTGATTCTGCAGTTACAAGAGCCTGGTCTGTGTTCTGGTTCTGGAAAATTGCACTTACTTCATCTGTTCCGTGGTTGAAAACAAGGTCGTTGAACTTTACGATTTCGAGAATGAGCTTGCTTATCTTCTTTCCACAGTCAGACTGCCAGTCGATTCCTTCAATCTTGATTGTGAAAAGTGAAATATCCTGGTCGCTTGAAGCAGATCTTAAAAGCTCGCTGTCCAGACGTGTGATCATGTATTCTTCCCATCCGAATCCTGTATCAGGACAGAAAAGTCCTTTAGGTTCAGCGGATGATGAATCTGCCGGGGCGCTGTCTTTATTTTCACTGACTTCATCTGAAACATCCAGGCTGTCAGTTGCGTCTGTGGTTTCTTCCGAGGCTTTTTCTTCATTCAGGAATGAAAGAACATCTTCTTCTTTTTCTTCGACGACCGCTTCTTTCTTTTCCTCAACAATTTCTTCTGATGGTTCTTCTGGACTTGTTTCCTCAAGGGATTCAGAATCTTCTTTATCTGCGTCTATGTCATAAGAGGAAACATCCGGATAGTCGATTTCATTTTCATCAAGGTCGTCAGATTCCGCTTCAGTAGGGAAGGTTCCTTTCTTGACGCAGACTATAAGGTATATGGCAGTGAAAATTGTTGCTGCAAGAACTACGATGAATGCAATGCGGCCTTTATAGAATATTGAAGATGGTTTCAATGTGTAGACGGAAGCCGTTAAATTCATTGGAATTCCGTTTGACGTGAAAACAGTTGTAGTCAATGGCTGAACAAGATGGTTGTTGATGCTGTTCAGTTCCTTCAAATCTTTTGGATAGGAAAAGATCAGCTCATTTCCGTAGACAAGCTGAAGACCGGCTATGTCAGAAACATTTCCAAGAGAGAAGAGAAGTTCATCGTAGAATTTGTCGCTTCTTGGAGTGTAAGTTCTGCTG
>CALELJ010000285.1 GCA_937902445.1 uncultured Treponema sp.
ACTTGCATCTTTCAAGGGTGCCGGATCATACACTGTAGATGAAGTCATCGGTACTACGGAACTTGGTGAGGAACTTAAGCTTTCACAGTACTGGCCGCTTCGTAAACCACGACCATTCCTTGAGAAGCTTGAGGTAAACCAGCCTCTTGTTACAGGTCAGCGCGTAATCGATGTCTTTTTCCCTCTTTCAAAAGGCGGAACTGCCGCAATTCCAGGAGGATTTGGAACAGGAAAGACAATGACACAGCATGCCGTTGCCAAGTGGTGTGATGCGGACCTTATCGTCTATATCGGTTGCGGTGAGCGCGGAAACGAAATGACTGACGTTCTCACTGAATTCCCGACTTTGATCGACCCAAGGACTGGACGTTCCCTTATGGAAAGAACGATCCTCATTGCAAATACTTCAAACATGCCTGTTGCCGCCCGTGAAGTTTCCCTTTATTCGGGTATTACCCTTGCGGAATATTACCGCGACATGGGCCTCCACGTAGCAATCATGGCAGACTCTACATCGCGCTGGGCAGAAGCCCTCCGTGAACTTTCAGGCCGTATGGAAGAAATGCCGGCGGAAGAAGGTTATCCTGCATATCTGCCTACAAGACTTGCGGAATTCTACGAAAGGGCCGGCCGCGTAAATTCCCTTTGCGGCAAGGAAGGTTCCGTATCCGTAATTGGTGCCGTATCACCTGCGGGCGGTGACTTTTCAGAACCTGTCACACAGCATACAAAACGATTTATCCGTTGTTTCTGGGCCCTTGACCGTGAGCTTGCAAACGCCCGCCATTATCCTGCCATCGGCTGGATTGATTCCTATTCGGAATACGCCGGCGAAATCAAGGAGTGGTGGGACAAATTTGATCCTGCCTGGGCTTCTGTCCGTATCAAGGCGCTGGATCTCCTCAAAAAGGAACAGAGACTTCAGCAGATTGTCCGTCTCATTGGTGCCGATGCGTTGCCAGAAAGTGACCGTCTCGTGCTCATTGTCTGTGAAATGATCAAGAACGGATTCCTTCAGCAGAATGCCTTTGACGATATCGATGCATATTCGGTTCCTGAAAAGCAGCTGGACATACTTCTTCTCATCATGGATTTCTATGCGCATGCCCTTGAGGTAATAAAAAATGGATGTCCGTTGATGAAAATTTCTGAGCTTCCTGTGCGCAACGAGATTGTACGTGCAAAAAGCACCATTCCAAACGACAAGCTGGACATGCTCAAGACAATAGGAAGCCATCTTGATGACCAGATGATGGAACTTAAGCGCATGTACCGCAGGGAGGGGCTCTAAGTGAAAGGTATTGAATACGCAGGTCTTGAATCCGTAGACGGACCAATTGTTGTTGTAAAACGCAGTGAAAATTCCTCTTTTGATGAAGTTGTATATGTCCGTGATAAATTTGGTGAAAAGCGTACAGGCAGAATCATCGACCTTAATGAGGAATCTGCCGTAGTCCAGATTTTCGGAAGCACCACAGGTCTTGACCTTGAAAGCACCACCGTGGAATTCCTTGAGGATCCTATGGAACTTCGTGTAGGCAAAGGTCTTCTTGGACGTATCTTCAATGGTCTTGGAAAGCCGATCGACGGTTATCCTGAAATCATCAGCGACAGGAAAGTCAATGTCAACGGTTGTCCTATCAATCCATATGCCCGTGTTTATCCGCGTGATTTCATCCAGACTGGAATTTCTTCCATCGACGGAATGAATACCCTTATCCGCGGCCAGAAACTTCCTATTTTCAGCGGCAACGGTTTGCCACACAACAAGCTTGCGGCCCAGATCATCCGCCAGGCAAAGCTCAAGGGAAGCGACGAAGACTTCGTAATGGTTTTTGCCGGCATGGGTATCAAATACGATGTTTCCCAGTTCTTCAAGCACACATTTGAGGAATCCGGTGTTCTGTCAAAGGTTGTAATGTTCCAGTCCCTGGCGGATGCTCCGTCAATTGAACGCATCATTACACCTCGTTGTGCCCTTACAGCCGCTGAATATCTTGCATACGAATGCAACATGCACGTTCTTGTAGTCATGACAGACATGACAAACTACTGCGAGGCCCTCCGTGAAATTTCCACAACCCGTGGAGAAGTTCCGGGAAGAAAAGGCTATCCTGGATACCTTTACTCAAATCTCGCGGAACTTTACGAGCGCGCCGGAAAGGTTCAGGGATCAACCGGTTCAATTACCCAGATTCCAATTCTTTCCATGCCTAACGATGATATTTCCCATCCTATTCCTGACCTTACAGGTTACATCACTGAAGGACAGATCGTTCTTGACCGTGAGATGAGCCAGAAGGGAATGTATCCTCCTGTTGCAGGTCTTCCATCCCTTTCACGACTCATGAAGGACGGTATCGGAGACGGTATGACACGCGAAGACCATGCGCCTGTTTCAAGCCAGCTTTTTGCGGCCTACAGCAAGGTAAAGACAATACGCAATCTTGCTTCGATCATCGGTGAGGAAGAACTCAGCCAGCTTGATCAGCTTTATTTGAAATTCGGAAATGAACTTGAAGCAAAGTTCTTTACTCAGGGCGAGTATGAGGACCGCAGCATTGAGGAAACACTGGACCTTGGCTGGAAAATCCTTTCGATCCTTCCACGCGAGGAACTGTACCGAATCAAGGATGAGCTCATCGACAAATATCTGCCGAAAAGTGAGTAGCCTATGGCAAAACTGAACATTGCGCCGACAAAATCCAATCTTCTCGCCATAAAGGAACAGCTTGCCATTTCCACTGAAGGTTATGATCTTCTTGAGCAGAAGCGTGAAATCCTTGTCATGGAACTCATGCGCATCGTGGAAAAAGTTAAGCTTCTTGAGGCGGAGATGGACAAGTGCACTGCCAGGGCTTATCCTGCCTTGAAAAAAATGCTCATGCAGCTTGGCGGTGACAGGGTAGAAAGAATTGCCCACGGCGTAGAATACAAATTCGACATTACAAGAAAGGCCGTAAACATCGGCGGAATGAATTTCACCACCATTGACGTGAACCTTCCACAGCGCCAGCTGTTTTCTTCCTTTCTTGGTTCCACGGCGGAAAGCGATGAGGTCATGAAGGAATTCTTTGACTACCTTTCCCTCATAACAAAAATGGCAAGCATCAGGACCATTGCCTGGCGTCTTGCACTTGAGGTAAAGAAAACCCAGCGCCGTGTAAATGCCCTGGACAAAATGGTCATACCTCAGGACAGGGAGACTGTAAAATACATAGAGGGCGTTCTTGAGGAAAGGGAACGCGACAACGTCTTTGTAATGAAGTCCTTGAAGAAACGTCAGGGGGAATAGTTGCTGAAACCTTTGTTCCAGAAAGTTCTGGTAGCCTACAACGGTTCAAAATCATCTCTGCATGCTGTCTTGTATGCCATCCTTATGGCAAAGGTCTACAAGTGCAGCGTAAAGGTAGTCTGCGTAGTCGATACCTCATCCATAAAGCAGCTGACCATCTCCAAGTTCATGGTTTCTGAGGAGGCGGAACTCCTGTCTGCCAACCTTGAATCCGACGGAAAAAAGAAACTTGACTATGTGACAGGAATTGCAAAAACAAAAAGCGTAAAAATTGAAACCCAGCTTTGTTTTGGTTCCGTCTGGTCTGAAATAATAAAGGCCGCGGACGAGTATAAGGCTGATGTAATTCTTCTCGGCGGAACTGACGACAATCTGGGTGGTCATTCTTCCACCCATAACGTGATCTCAAGGCAGGATAGCGAAATCATAGGCAGTGCCCATTGTTCCGTCCTTGTAGTAAGAGAACCTTATATAGAACAAAAGTTTAAATTAGTCTGATTTTCGATTTTTTAATAACATTAAGTTAAATATTCCTTCAAAATTATAAAATTTATAGACCGTTTTCTTTTTTTCCAAAAAATCTGAAATATAATTCTTGTTATGAGAGTATTGTTTATCGATGATGATGTCCGGGCCTCACAGTCTGTCACCGAATTGCTGAAAAAAAGCCAGTTTGGTGTCGATACGGCCTATTCTGCCTCGGAAGGCATGAAATACGCATTGTCCGGATGTCACGACATAATCATTCTGGAAAAAACTCTGTCCGACATGGACGGTATTTCCTTTGTACAGAAACTTCGACTCGAAAATAAAAGCGTTCCGATAATGTTCCTTTCCGATGAAACGGAAGATGCGGATGTTGTAGGTGGCCTGTATGCTGGAGCTGATGATTACGTAAGGAAGCCCTGTTCCCCTGATGAACTCATTGCCAGGGTTGTTGCCCTCACAAGGCGAAAGGGCGAGATAAAGAATGACGTGATCACTTTCAATGACTTCATCTTTGACAAGGGTGCCTGTGAAATCAGGAATAAAAGCGGTGACGTCATAAAGCTTTCCCTCAAGGAACTTCTGATTCTTGGACTTTTGTGCGACAGTCCCCGTCAGATCATAAGAAAGGAAGAAATTATTGAAAAAATCTGGGGCGGTGACAGCGACGCAGAATACAACAATGTTGAAGTTTACATATCCTTTCTTAGAAAAAAAATGGAGCAGCTCAGGGTCCATGTCATGATAAGAACATCACGTGGATTGGGCTACTCCCTTGAAGAATCAATTTGAATTCAGGGCAGGGAAGGCAAATGCTTTCCCTGATTCCTAGAAACTTGTCCTGAATCCAAGGTTTACTGAAACAGCATTTTTGGCATCGTTTGCCAGATCGTCCACTTCAAGACTGACTGAAGCGTTCAGTTCTCCGCCGCTGATTTCTACGTTGGTGTATGGAGTTATGAGAATCATCTTGTCGCTGTTTCTCAAATCGTCTATGACTTCATCCATTGTAAGTCCCGCAAATCCGACAGTTCCGTGGATTCCAAAGGTAAATTTCGTCGTGTTGATGCGGCAGTCTTCCTGTACAAAGTTTATGTTGATTCCCGTTATGCTCTGGCTTGCTGGATTTTTTCTTACCATTGGTCTCAGGTAGAGCATCTGTGAGGCAGAATCAAGCGGAATGCTGAACGTCGCGATGTTCAGGTACAGGCTGCCAAAAGGAATTCTTGGTTCAACAAGAAAGTAAATGTCGTCAAATCTGATCGAGGAGTCATCTGCGCTTCTTTTAAGAATAAATCTGTTGAGTCCAAGCTGCGTGTAGAGCATGAAAGACTTCTTGAATCCAAAAAGACCGGTGAATCCCATGTGGAGCTGAGGGTTTTTGCCGTTGTCTCCGTCTTTTTTAAGCGGAACTGCAACACCTGCGACCATGTCGATTGTCGCCTTGTTGAAAAGTTTTGCGAAACGTGCGTCAAAATTCAGTGAATCAATGTCGTTTCCTGTTGTCACGGCAAGTTTTCCCTTGCTTGCAGTAAGGCTTAGGGCGTTGTCTCCGGTGAATCTTCCGGTATATGAAAGTCCCATTGTATACTCTGGGAAGAGGGATGCTCCCTGTACTCCGTGATAACTGTCTGTTAAATGTGACTGAATAGGTTTGATTCCGAACTGTCTCTGAAGGAAAATGTCTGATCCAACCGGTTCGTAGCATCCTGCAAAGGCGCTTACATAATGGCTTGCTTTGTCCCCGTTGAAAACGCATGTTGCTGAAAGTTCTTCCATTCTGAAGAATCCGTTTGCTCCAGGTATGTCCCCGTTGAATATGCGTGCGTTGAATATGTCGTCTGCAAGGACGTAGAATTCACCGCGAAGGAAAAGCCTTCCTGAAAAATCCAGCTGGCCTGCAAAATAGGATTCGGCGCCACAGCCAGGATCAAAGCTGTCAGAATCTGCCTTGTTTGCGATACTGGTCATGAGACCTGCCGCTCCGCTGAAAAAAGGCTTTTCAAGGGCAAATATCGATGATGCTGCCATAATGGAAAATAATGCAGCGCATAATGTTCTTTTCAAGTCATCCTCCGGTGGGGCAAAGGTTCCACTTTTTCAGTTTCAAAAAGCCCCCATTAGATTTTCGGAAAAAAAACATGAAATTTAAGTTTTTATTGGTTTTATGACGGAAATCAGAGAAAATCGGCTTATTGGAGATAATTAAAAAAATCTTAAAAAAATTGGGCCAAAACTTGACTTATGGTTTTTTCCGATTAGAATATATGGTATGAGTGATTATCTTGACGCTAATAATGAAGAACTTCTCAAAGATTTTTTTGCCGAAGCAGAACAGCAGGTAGAAACTCTTGAAAGCAATATTCTTGTTATTGAGAATGATCCTTCAAACCATGATGCTATTGATGAAATTTTCCGCGCAGCTCACACTTTGAAAGGTGGTTCGGCTACTGTTGAAATGACAGAGCTTGCATCTTTCTGTCACGACGTTGAAGATTTGCTTGATGCATTGCGCAGTAATTTAGTTGAAGTAACAGGTGAGATTGTTGATACGCTTCTTACTTCAATCGATACTATCAAATCAATGCTGGAAGCAAGAAGCAATGGTTCAATCTATGATGGTGACATTGCTCCACTTGTTCAGAAAATCAATTCATACATTCCTGCTAAGGAAAAGAAAAAGAGCGGTTCCAGTGGAGTTAAGCTCCCTGCCGGTATGGTTGGTGCAAAGCCTGCTGAACCGGAACCTGTTGCTCCTTCTGCACCTGCAGCACAGGCTGACAATGGAATGCCACCGCTTCCTGCCATTACTGATGATGAATTTGCGGAACTCAATGACGCTGTTGGTGCAGACCAGAAGCTCTGGACCGTAAACGTTACATTTGATGAGTCAAATCCAATGAACAGTGTAGGCGGAATTCAGGTGTTTGCCGCACTTAAAAACTGTGGAACTGTCCTTAAGACTGTTCCTGATTTTGAAGCACTTTACGAGGATGAATTTCATCCGCAGGTAGTATATTACGTGGCAGCCTCATGTGAAGGCGGTGATCTTGAGGATGCAGCATTCCTTGATGATGTTACTACAGCAGTTGATGCCCAGCTTGCAAAGAAGAATGAAGGCGCAGCAGCACCTGCACCTGCAGCTCCCGTTGCCGCACCAGTTGCCGCTCCGGCTGCACCAGTGGCCGCTCCTTCCGCTCCTGCAGTTCAGGAAAAGGAAGCTGTTGAAGAAAGTGCACCTGCACCACAGGCCGCCGCAGAACCATCGGCTCCAAAGGCAGATGCAAAGAAAGCTGCCGCTACAGGACACGCTACTCAGACAGGTTCAATTCTCCGTGTTGATTCAAAGCGCGTAGACAATCTCATGAACCTTGTTTCTGAAACTGTTATTACAAAGGCTGCCTTCAACCAGAACGGACTCCATATGGCTGACCTTCAGGTTAAGCTCCAGGCTTTGAATACTACATTCAAGGAAAAACAGCATCGTATTGCTGAGGCCATTCCAAAGTATCTTGAAATGCTCCAGAACGGAATTCCTATGAAGGAAATCCGCCAGAAGTATATTGAAGAATTTGGCGCGGTCGCAAACTGGTTCGATGCTTTTGAAAATGACTTCAAGGTTTCGTCGACTAAATATCGTTCAACAACACAGAACCTTGGCCGCATCTCGAGCGAGCTTCAGGAAGGTGTCATGAAGATCCGAATGGTTCCGATTGGAACTATCTTCAACCGCTTCCCTCGTGTTGTACGTGACCTTAGCCGTGATCTTGGACGTAAGGTTAACCTTGTGATTGAAGGTGAAGAGACAGAACTTGACAAGACTGTTGTTGACGATCTTCTTGATCCTATCATGCACTGTGTCCGCAACTCTGTTGACCACGGTATTGAAACTCCGGAAGAACGTGTTGCCGCCGGAAAGGATGAGACAGGTACTCTTATCCTCAAGGCTGCCAACGAAGGAAACATGATTGTCATCGACATCATTGATGATGGTCAGGGTATTGAAGTTGACAAGGTACGCAACAAGGCCATTCAGAAGGGGCTCATCAGTCCTAATAAGGTTCTTTCAAATCAGGATGCATACAACCTTATTTTCCTCCCTGGCTTCTCAACAAGCGACAAGATCAGCAACGTTTCCGGACGTGGTGTAGGTCTTGATGTTGTAAAGACCATGGTTGAAAAACTCAAGGGTACTATCAGCGTTACAAGCGAACTTGGAAAGGGATCGAAGTTCTCTATCAGACTTCCTCTTACTCTTGCCATCATCCAGGGACTTCTGGTTCGTGTCGGCAAGGAAGTTTACTCCATTCCAATTGCAAATGTTATTGAAAGCCAGCGCGTAAAGAGAGAAACGATCAATACGATTGACAACTATGAGGTTCTCAATGTTCGTAATGAGGTCATTTCAATCCTTCGCCTTGGAAGATTGTTCAATATAAAGAAGAGCGATGAAGACGAATATTGTTTCATCGTTATTGTTGGTTCAGCAGAAAAGAAGATCGGTGTCATGGTAGATGCACTTATCGGTGAAGAAGATGTTGTCATCAAGCCTCTCGAGTCTCAGTTTACATCATCTCCTGGCATTGCCGGTGCAACTGTTCTTGGTGACGGTTCGGTTTCTTTGATTGTTGACGTCAACCAGCTTCTTGAGCTTGGTGTAAAACAGGAGCTTGATGCCCAGCAGATCCGCGAGGCAGAAGCTATCAAATCGGCAGCAAGAGGGTAGATAAATGGCAACAATTCAGGAAAGACTGAGCGTTCTTGCTAATACAGTTGAAAGAGCAGACGATCTTACAAATGAACAGCTCAATGAAGAAAAGAAAAAGCTCTCTATAATTGACTATAAGATGGTAACTTTCTCTCTTGCGGGAAAGGATTACGCCATCGACATCATGAAAGTAAAGGAAATTGCTAAGGCCGGTTGCTTTACATATGTTCCGAATGCACTTCCTTTTGTTCTTGGTGTCTATAATCTTCGTGGTGACATTATTCCTATCATTGACCTCAGGTTGTTCTTTAACAGTTCAGTTCCTGAGCATGATGAGAATTATCTTGAGAATATGCTTATCGTTACTGTCGGTGAGCAGACTTTTGGTGTTGTTGTAGATGCAATCGATAAGGTTGTTGGAATCCAGAAGAGTTCCATTCAGCCTCCACATCCTTTGTTTGGTGACATCAACATCAAGTACATCTATGGTGTGGTTGAAGCTGAAAACAACCTCTATGTTCTTTTGGACATTGACAGGATTTTTGGTGTTCGTACACCTGAAGAAGAAAGGGAACTTGCTGAAACGGCAAAGGCTCAGATGCAGTTGAGACAGGAAGCTGCCGCCAGTGAACAGGCTGCCGCTGCCGCCGCATCTACAGCAAATGCAGTGGAAGACAAGGCAAAAAAGGCTGCCGATGACTTAAGGTTTATCGGAGGCTCTCTTGCTTCGTTCAAAAAATTCTCAGTTAATTCCATTACGGAAGAATGGCTCAAAAAACGTTATGAAGAATGGGCCTCTGAAAAGGGCGAGGGAAATACTCAGCTTCAGAATGAAAGTGATGCTGAAAAGTTCCTTTCTCCATTCTACTCAAAGTTCACTGGCACATGGTGGTCAGAGGAATATGCGGATGAAGTCATGAAGGCTCTCCCTGAAAATTCAGCCAAGAACATCGTTGTATGGAATCCTGGTTGTGGAAAGGGATATGAGACATATTCATTGGCTTGTATTCTCAAGAAACGCTATCCAAATGCAAAGATAAGGGTATACGGTCACGATACGGATCTTTTGAGCGTATCCAACGCCCCTCTCATGAATCTTTCAGACGAGGCAAGCAACAGCTGGTATCAGCCTTATACAACCAGAACGGCAAGCGGTGATTATACTTTCTCAAAGGAAATCAAGGATTCGGTAATGTTTGAGTATCACGATTGTGTCAACACAAACAACCTTCCTCCAATTGACATTGTATTCTCGCGCGACATGCTGTCTTTCCTTCCGGAATCTTCACAAAATACAGTTTTATCTGAATTTAATGAGAAACTTAAGGGAAATGGTGTTATAATAGTAGGAGAAAATGAGAATATTACCGCAGCCGGTCTGAAAAAAACAGACGGCAGTGTAACGGTGTATTCCAAATAGTCAGACTTGAATCAATTTGCTGAGTTCTGAATAAAAACAACAAAAATAATCCAGGGGGTTTAAAATGAGAGTAGAGTATATTAATCCGTTTGTAGAAACTTCTTATAGAGTACTAAAGGAAGTTCTTGAAGGTGCCGAAGTTAAACGTGGAGACCTTTATCTTAAATCAACAGCTATGCCAGTTATGGGTGTTGCTGCTCTTGTTGGTCTTGCAGGTGATGTTGAAGGCCGTGTTCTTTTTGACATGACTTTTGAGACAGCATTGAACATCGCTTCAAAAATGAATATGGAAACAATGACAAAGTTTGATGATATGGCTAAGGCTACAATCAGCGAACTTGCAAATATCATTACAGGTCAGGCTGTTACTAAACTTCATGAACTTGGCTTTAAGTTTGACCTTACTCCTCCAGCTCTCTTTGCTGGTGAGAACATGGAAATTGCAGCTTTGGGAGGTACTTCTGAAAATGTTGAAGCTCTCATCGTACCTCTTGTTACAGACTGTGGCAAAGTTGAAGTTAACGTTGCAATCAGAGAACGCGCATAATTTAAGGAGCATAGAATGAAAACAAAAGAAGATTTTCCAGCCATCAACGCACGTCCTCCTGAGGGAGAAAGAGTTGACGGAACAAAGTATCGTGTACTTGTTGTAGACGATTCAATGTTCGTTGCAAAGCAGCTTACTCAGATTCTTACCAGCGATGGGTATGAAATCGTTGCTACAGCAACAGATGGAAAAGACGGAGTTGACAAGTATAAGGAACTCTGTCCAAATGTTGACCTTGTAACAATGGATATTACTATGCCTCGCATGGATGGTATCACAGCTCTTGAGCAGATTATCGCTTTTGATAAGAATGCCCGCGTAGTTATGGTATCAGCTCTTGGTAAGGAAGAACTTGTTAAGAAGTCTCTTCTTGCCGGTGCAAAGAATTACATTGTTAAGCCTCTTGACCGCAAGAAGGTTCTCGAGCGCATCAGTGCATCTTTGAAATAGTAAGCTGTCTCAGCTAGACCTCATAAAGTCGGTTCTGGATGAATTTTCAGGACCGGTTTTGTGTTTTAAATTGACTTAAAATTCAGTTGCAAAAGTGGTTTGAGTTCCGGCTTGAAACCGATAGTTTCAGTGTGTCTATAGATTTTCTTCAATATTTGAGTTCATTTTGACAAGAAGGTTCAGCAGAAGTTCCTTTTCCTGGTCTGTGAAATCCCTGTAGCAGACGTCCAGCAGTTTTTTTGAAATACCGGAAGTAAGGGCATTGTATTTTTCGCCTTCTTCTGTAAGTGAAATGTATTTTTTCCTTGTATCGCTGGGGCAGACTTCCGTTTTGACCAGTCCTTCATCCGTCAGTTTCTTTATCAGGACTGTGGTGGTGGATTTGTCCCTGTTTATCCGCTCTGATATTTCTCCCATGGAAAGTTTTCCGTTTTCTGCAAGAAGAAAAAGAATGAATCCGTGGGATGAGACGAATTTCCCTTCCTGGGCAAGCTGCCTGTTTGTAAAATCCTGGGTGACTGAATGAAGGTGGGAGATGAGAGAGACTACGGAGTCAATTTTGTATTCCATTTCCTAATTTTAGCTGAAAGATCCAAAAGTTTCAAATTGCTTTTTTTCTTCATAACCCTTATTATGTCCTCATGTTTGGATTTTTTTTCAAGAAGAACCTTTGCGATGTTTGGGATAACATTTTCTATGTTGTCATAGTCAATTTCTTTTCTTTGATTGCTCTTTCAGCTACGGCTTTTGCCATGAAAATTGAGTTTTTTTCCGGGATTCCTGAGATTTACAGATATCCTGTTCTTTTTGTTACTTTTATCGCAGGCTGCATTTTGATCTGCACCATAGCTTTTGCCGGAAGTGAGAATGCCGTCGCCGCCGCAAACTTCAATTCCCCAAGATATGGAAAATTTTTTAAAGGAATACTTCCTTCCCTCAAGGACGGAGCTTTTACAGGTCTTTTCATCGGACTTGTTGCTACGGTTGCATGTGTGAGCCTTCCTTTCTACTACAGAATGTGGAGACCTTCAGACGGAAGCAACGGAAGTCCTTTGTGGCTTGTCTTCATGGTAATCATTTTCTGGTTTGTCCTTACGACTTTTTTCGCATTCCAGTGGTTTTTGCCTGTGAGGGCTATCATGAAAAACAACTACCTGAAATGCCTCAAGAAATGCTACATCATTTTCTTTGACAACATGGGGTTCACTTTCTGGGTTACTTTCGTGAATTTCCTCAATGCCTTGCTTACCCTTGTGACTTTTGGCCTTTATCCCGGAATGACAGGCGTTATTTTTACAAACGTCAATGCATTGAGGATATGCCTTTATAAATATGACTGGCTTGAAGTCAATCCTGATATTTCCGTAGAGCAGAGAAAAAATGTTCCCTGGGAGGATCTGATTGCAAAGGACCGCAAGACACTTGGTCCAAGGACATTAAAGGGCTTCATTTTCCCTTGGAAAGAATAGAATTCCACTGATAACCGGTGGTTTAGGGCAGGTTGTTGTTTACTTCCTGCCTTTTTTTTAGTTTTCTTTAAATTGCGAATATTGACAAAGAAACGTAAAGAATGCAAAATACTCTAACTAATGTGAAATTGTACATAGGGGTTAGTTATGGAAGACGATATTCTTACCATTGAAGAAGTTGCAGCATATCTTCGTGTAAGCGAGCGTACAGTTTATGACTGGGCTCAGAAGGGTGAGATTCCTAGCGGTAAAATTGGTACAGTATGGAGATTCAAGAAATCCGAGATTGAGAAGTGGGTTAATGAACGCCTCTCATCTTCTACAAAATCTTCTTCAGATATAGTTGTTCAGATCAAGAATATTCTTTCTCCTGAGCGTATTGTTTTCATGAACCATCAGACAAAGCATGATTCCCTTGTCCAGCTGGCACAGAATCTTGCTACAGCTCCACAGGTAAAGGATGCAAAGGAACTTGAAACTGAAATCTTGAAGCGTGAGGAACTTATGTCCACATCGATTGGCCGTGGACTTGCCATTCCACATGTCCGCCTTTCTTCTGTTACTGACCTTGTCATGTCAGTCGGAATCTCAAAATGCGACATCATAGATTTCCAGCCTGTTGATGAGACACCTGTGCGTGTAATGTTCATGATTGGTGCCGCATTCAACCAGCACAGCTATTATCTTAAGACTTTGTCACACTTGAGCTCAAAGCTTAGGGAACCTGATCTTTACAAGAAGCTTCTTGACGCACAGTCGCCGATGGAAGCATACAATCTTCTCATCCAGTAGTGGATGTCTTCAAGGAAAATAAAAGCCTGTCCTGGTAGCCAGGGCAGGCTTTTGCATTTTACGGAATGGTTTACGGAAGGGCAACAGGAATCCATTTTTCAGTATCTGTCTGACTGCCGCTTATTTTTCCCCAGGTAAGTCCCTTTGCTGTAGTTTCCCCGGTAAGATATGTTTTTCCGTTTACCGTGAAACCGAATCCAGGGTGGTCTGAAACAAATCCTGCGATGGCGTGGCTGTATTCTGCGCTTACAAAAATAATTGCATCTTCGTTGATGGCCTGTAGAAGAACCGCAAGCAGCATGGATCTGCTGTCACAATCCGAGCCACCACCAAGAAGTATAGAGGGAAGGGATGCAAAGTCGCTTGAGTTTTTCTCACGCTCATATTTGAAATCCTGCGTCCATGTAAGGAGTTTCTGTGCATATTCCGTCGTGTCCTTGCATTCTGTGGCCAGGGCATTTGAAATGTCAAAGGCAGCCTGACGCAATCTTGAGCACGAATCACGGAAAATAATTCTGTAATATCTTTGCCAGGCTTCCTTCCACAGGTCGCTTTTCTGATAGAGGAGCAGCACCCTGTATTCCCTGTCTATGAGATAGTCGGCAGCCTCTTTGTCGCAGCTGTCGATTTTCGTGCTTATTTTTGTTCCGCCTATGTTGAGCTTTATGTCCTGCTGGCCCTGGGATGGAAAGGTATATGATGTGAGTATTCCGGCTGTAAAATAACTTTCAATGTCCACATAGATTGAATCCATCAAGCTTGTCATGTATGAATTTGCCGCCACCGCATCTTTTTCCGAAGCCCATGTGAGTACAAGAATTATGTTTTTGTTTTCCGGAATCACTGCGGCTGCCCCGTAACCCTGGGAAGGAATTCCAAGTATGTTTCCCGAGAACATAGCAATGGCAGTTTCATTGTTGCGCCATTTGAATGTATCTACGTCAGCGTTGAGTCCAAGTTTTGAAACCGTGTCTTTCATCGCCTTTTCTGTTCCGCTGTATTTTGAAGACGGAAAAACTTTAATTATGGCGTGGACCGGTGCTATGGTGCTTTGCAGCTGGAATGAAGTGTCTCCGGCTGATGACTCAAGTTTGAAGCCTTCCGGAAGGTCAACACAGACGTTGCTGCTGAATCCGTTGAAATTTGTTCTTGTGGCAAAGAGAGATGAGGCCATGAAGCACACAAATACAAGGCATGATAATTTATTTGCAAATCTTGTCATTTTATAAATCCTCTTTTATGATAATCGGAAAATGAAGACTATTTCTGTAATTTATGAGAATGATGAGATCCTCCTTGTGAACAAGGAAGCTGGTGTTTCAGTACAGGGGGGAGCTGGTATTGCACATCCCCTTGATGAGGAACTTCCGAAACAGCTTGGCTATAGAATTCATCTGGTGCACAGGCTTGATAAGGAAACAGCCGGAATTCTTATTGTCGCAAAAAATCCTGCCGCCGCCGCAAAGTGGACAAAGCTTATCCAGACGGAACAGGTTCAGAAAGTTTATTCCGCTGTCTGTTTTGGCATTCCCCAGGTGAAGGGAAAACCTGCAATGGAAGGAAAACTTACAGGGACGGTTGAAGCCCACGGTCGCACACAGAATGCGGAACTTTTTTTCAAGGTTGAAAAGAAGTGGGATGAAAAAATAATTTCCGAAAATGCTGAGACCGGCGAAAAGACTGAAAAAAAACTTGAGTTGAGTCTTGTAAAGATTACCCTTGGTACAGGCCGCATGCATCAGATAAGAATACAGATGGCAAAGAGTTCTGCTCCTTTAGCCGGAGACGACAAGCATGGCGATTTCAAGCTGAACAAACTTGCGCGGAAGGCGGGTATCAAAAGGCTCCAGCTTGCAGCAACAAGACTGACGATTCCTGTTGACGGCAAGCCAAAGACCTTTGAAATTCCATTACCGGAACACTTCAAGAATCCCGTGTAATATCTGATAACAACCTAGAGTGTTTCACAAGGGTAGATGACGCCCCACTGTTTTCTAAGACTGTCCATAATCTTCATGATGCGTACAGTTTCTTCGTGTGGCATTGAAGGACATTCGATTTTTCCCTGAGCAAGAATATCCTTGCATTCAAGAACCTCGTATTCATATCCTGTCGCGATTTCAGGAAAATCAATTTTCTTGAGAAGATTGTCGTCCGTATCGTAGAAGGAAATTGACTGGGGGTTGTTGATGTTTGCGACTACTGCGTATCCTTTGTCTCCGTAGAAAGTTCCGCTTCTGTCGGATCTGTTTGTGAATCCTGAAGTAAGTACGGCTGTCTTTCCATTTTCAAAGAAGACCGTGATGCAGTTGAACCTGTCAACGCCGGTGTCTGTCAGCATAACTGATGATTCGATTTTCTTTATTTCGTCACCAAAGAACATCATTGCGAAATTCAGAGTGTAGACACCAAGATCAAGAAGGGCACCTCCGGCCAGTTCCGGCTGTGTCATTCTCTGCTTGAACGCAATGCTGTAGTGCAGGTTTGCGGATATGTGCTCAACTTCTCCAATGATTCCGCTTGCGATTTCATTCATTATGATTTTTCTTGACGGCATGTATCGTGTCCAGATTGCTTCCGTAACAAGGACTTTTTTCTCTTCTGCTTCCTTGAGGATTTCTTCTGCCTCATAGGCATTCCTTGTGAAGGACTTTTCGCACAGCACTGCTTTCTTGTGCTTGAGGCAGAGTTTCATGTTCTGGTAATGCTGTGAGTGTGGGGTGGCGATGTAAACGAGATCAATCGAAGGATTTTCCAGCATTTCCTCGTAGTCGCCGTATGCTTTTGGAATATTGTATTCCGCGGCGAATTTCTGGGCTTTTTCCAGAGATCTTGATGCGATTGCATAGATCTGCGCCTGTTCCGGAATGGCAGCTACTGTCCGTGCCATTGTCCCTGCGATGCTTCCAGCACCGATAATACCGATGTTCATAAGCGTGCTCCCTGTGGAAATATTTAGAAATGACTGTTTTTACATGGACGGAAAAAATCCGTTACTTCAATTATCAGCGAGGTTTTGGGATTTTGCAACGTTCAAAAGGGATAATAACGAAGATTTCATCTATAATATAAAATTTAGTTACAAGCCATTTTTATTTTTTTTTGGTTCAATCTGTGTTAGAATAACTCATTATGTTGAAAGCCATATCAAAACTATTGGGGGCCATCAGTTCCAATACAAGGCCCGGAGCCATCGCCCATGCAGTATCATGCGGTGTTCTTTTAGGTTTTATGCCAAAGGACAATCTTCTCTGGTATATACTTTTCGTTTTCATTCTGTTCATGAACATCCAGAGGGGGGCTTATGCACTGTCTATTCTTCTGGGTGCGGCGCTTACCGTTTTCATGGATCCGCTTTTTGATTCCGTCGGATACAGTATACTCACTGTCGAAAGCCTGAAACCGTACTATGCGTCTCTCCTTGATATTCCTTTTGTCGCATTTACAAAATTCAACAATACCGTGGTAATGGGATCCTTTGTCTGCGGAATTGCGGCCTACATTCCTCTTTATGTCCTTGCAAGGCTTTTTGTCTGGGCATGGAGAAAATATCTTGCGGAAAAAGTAAGGAAGCTCAAGATTGCCGCCGTGCTCAAGAATATTCCGCTTGTGGAAAAAATCGTTGGGATGATGGGGGAATAAAAAATGGCAGAAAAGGAAAAGAAAGCAAAGAAGCCTAAGAAAGAGGCTAAGAAATTTCCTGCAAAAAAAATGCCGGGAATGTTCAAGAAATCATATTCAGAAAAAAAGCTTGAGTCAAAGATTCTTAAGCGCCTTTATGTTCCGGCTGATAAAAAAGAAGTCACGGCTCTTTTTGAAAAGGGCGCCAATGCAAAGAAACCTGAGCTTATGGCCATGTCGAGGGAAAGACAGTTTACCAAGGCGGAACTCAAGCACTTCAAGTCTCTGTCAAAGCAGATAAAGGCACAGAAGTCCATTTTCAGTTTCGTGCCCTTTGTCGCCGTCGTTTCCATTATTGTCGGTGTTGGAGCCGTTGTTACGGCATTCAAGAATCCGATTGCAAAGAAAATCCTTGTTTCCGTCTGCCAGAGTGTGGCAGGTGCGAAGACTGAAATTCGTTCCGTGAATCTTGAAATTTTTGGAACTTCACTTACGGTCAATCATATTTCCGTAGGCAACAAGAATTCGGAAATGAAGAATATTTTTGAGGCGGAAAAAATCGAAGTTGCATTCAGCCTTACCCAGGCCCTTCGCGGAAGATTCGACTGCAAGAATATTGAAGTGTCTGGAATGGCTTTTAACACTGACAGAACTACAAGCTGCCGTTTGCCTTTACAGAAACTTAAGGAAAAGAAGGCCGAGAAGGAAAATTCCGAAAATGCTTTCATGATTGCCCTTAAGGAACGTTCCAATACTGCCATGGACCGTCTCAAGACTCAGGCTTCCACAATGCTTGGTGGTTCCTCACCTGAGGAGATCGTCAAGAATCTTGAAGCCCAGCTTAAAACTCCTGTTGCCGTAAAGGACGCTAAGGAACAGAGCGAAGCTATGATCGCAAAGTGGAAGAGCAAGCCTGATGAAATGAAGAAAGAGGTGGAATCATTCTCCGCATCAGTGAAGGATCTGCAGAAACTTGATCCTTCAAAAATAAAGGATCTTGCCCAGCTCAAAAGTTCCCTGGAGTCTTTGAATAATGCCATCGAAAAAAGCAAGAGCGTAAAAAATACTTTTGCCGGAGTTGCCGATGAAATCAAGGCCGACGCAAAAAAAGTCAACAGCCTTGGAGAATCCGTTACAGGTGCTGTTGCCGCAGACAAGAAATTTGCCCAGGAGACCATCGGATCTGCAGTTGATACGGTCAAGAACGCAAAGACACTCATGAACGATGCCCTTGAAACCGTTGCATGCAGCATGCTTGGAAAGTATTACCCTTATGTGAAACAGGGCATTTCCTATGCGGAACAGATGAAGGCTGCCGCCGAAGCAAAGCCAAAGACAGAAAAGCCTAAGAAGGAAAAGAAGGCAAAGGTTGAAAGAAAGCGCCTCAAGGGAACTACCTTCTGGTACGGAACTACAAAACCTTCATTCCTCATCGAGCGCATTTTTGCTTCAGGTCCGAATTTCGAGGCAAAGATCAATGACATTTCAAACGACCAGGATCTTCTTGGAAAGCCAATGAAGGGAGAGGGTGCCTTCTCAGTTGGAAAGACTTCTCATAGCGCAAACCTTGTTGTGGACGCAAGAAAGAATTCAACTGCAAGACTCATTACCGTCGGATATTCAGGAAAAGGATTTGGTGCGAACATCGACGGAAGCAAGATTGCTTCTGCAAGCGGAATCCCATCGATCGAGGGTACAGCATCGCTTTCTGTTAAAGGTGCCTTTGATATGGGCGGTTTTGATGCCTCAGGCAGCGTTGACCTTAATCCTGTAAAACTTACTTCTGACGGGCTTGGCAACGAAATGGTGACAAAATATTACAACACGGCCCTTGCATCCGTTACAAGACTTAATGCCGGATACAGAGCCTCCTACACAGAAAAGGATGGTGTTGGATTTTCCCTCAACGGAAATTTTGCCGACCAGTTTGGCAAGGCTCTCATGGCAGCCGTTTCGGAAGTTGGACAGGATGCTAAGAAAATGGCCCTTGCGAAGATTAATGAGAAGATCAACGATTCTTCTTCTGAGGCCATGAACAAGATCAAGGAGTTTGCCGGAATCCAGGGCGACATTGACATTCAGAACGCAAACCTTGCTTCCATGCAGAAACTTCTTGA
>CALELJ010000286.1 GCA_937902445.1 uncultured Treponema sp.
GAGAAGGATAGTGCAGAAAATAAAAAGGCAAGAAAGAACTGGATTTCAGAGCTCCAGAAAATTTATGCCGAGACTGAAAGTTTTGAACTTGGCCGCGGAAAGAAATCTTCTTCTCCAAATCCAAGACTTTTCATCAACCAGATTCCGGAGGAAGCAAAGAAGGCTGGACTTAAGCCTTCAGACATAATCGTTACAACAGATGTTGGTCAGCATCAGATGTGGTCTGCCCAGTATTATCCTGTTGAAGCTCCACGCACTTTCCTTACATCAGGCTCTCTCGGAACCATGGGATTCGGTCTGCCTGCCGCAATCGGAGCTGCCCTTGCAAATCCAAAGAAGCGCGTAGTCTGCATTTCCGGCGACGGAAGCATCTTAATGAACATCCAGGAACTTGCAACCCTTGCTGAACATGAGCTTAATGTCACTGTCATCGTTCTTGAAAACGGAGTGCTCGGCATGGTTCACCAGCAGCAGGAGTATCTTTTTGGAAAGAACTACAGCGCCAGTGAATTCATCAAGAGCCCTGATCTCCTTAAAATCGCTGAGGGCTTTGGAATTGATTCGGTCAACGCCAACGAGGACAAGGACTGGGCAAAGAAAGCTTTTGCAAAGGGACCACACTTCGTAAGGCTGAACATCGAGCGCGATGAGAATGTTTTGCCTTTCGTTCCTGGAGGAAGAGCAAACATAGATGCCATCCGCAACTGAGCCTGAAAATTTTTTCCGGACCGGTGCTTAAACGGAACTTAAAAAGCCACGCTTTTTCTGTTCCGTAAAAAAAATAAGTTAATTTTTGAATTCAATAAAAAAAGTATTATATTTAAAAGTATGGAACAAAGAAGAGAAGATCTTGTAGTCAAGTTTCTTCGTACGTATACACATCCATTTTCTCTTTCCGAAATGAAGAAGGTCTTCGAGGCTTGCGGTATTGACGCCGAAAGCGAAGATATACAGATGTACCTTGCTTCAAGTCCAAATGTTCTTCAGCTTTCAAACAATAAATATCTCACCCACGCCGGGGCATTCACAAGTGAAATTTTCAGCATAATGCCTACTGCCGCTGAGACTTCCCAGGGCGTTCTTGTTCCTGGTGACAGGTGCATGCCTTTCGTCGAGTCCGATAGAATTTCTGCAAGCCTCAAGTTCTATATCAACGGAAAAAAAATTCCTTCCAGAGTCGGAACTTTCGACAGCGATGATGCAATCGACATGTTCATGCTTTTCGGCGAGGAATATGCTACACAGTACATCGCGGCGGATCCTGCAAACAGCAGGCTCAACATGGCCGAGCGCGACTTCGAGCTGCCCAACACGGTTCAGCTTACGGGCATTGACCTGGACTTCCTTGCACAGAAATACAATTACCATAAAGGTGACAGAATCCTTTGCTGCGTAAGCGACTGGGACAAGGGAAAACTGAACGTAATGGTCCTTCATTCTTCTGATTCGCCTTTTGATCACGGTGTTGTCGGTGAAAAGCGTCTTGAGTGGTATGCGCTTCTTGAAAAAAAACTCATTGAAAGTTTCGACAGGAGCGGTCCCCTCGATTCCATAGAAAGCCAGGTCATTGATGTTTTCTACAACAACCGTTCAAAACTTTGTGTGCCTTATTGCGGTTCCATGGAAGAATTCATGAACAGGTATTCAAAGAAAGTTGCCTTTGGTCATTATGGCGTCGAGACAAGATTGTGGCACAAGGACCAGGATGTTCCTGCTTTTGGAGAATGGAACAAGGACTCTGCCTTGTGTACCGGCAACCAGAAAAAGGGACTTTCCTACGAGGAATATACTCTTGCCATCGTTCCGCCTGTGGTCATGGACCAGTTCATATGTGACTGCTGCTTTAAAAAGGAAAAGGACATAGTTCCGTCTTTCATAAAATTTCTTTTCAACGGGGAATGCAGTTTTTCGGATTCCGACTTTGCTGAACTTGGCTTGAATATGAAAGAAAGAAGCACTATAATTTCCCAGAATTACAATTGGTTTGCCGATCAGATTCTTGGACCGGTAAGAAGCCGTTGCCTTGAACTTTACAAAAATATTTCCGGCTTGATAAGGCGCATCGACTATAACGGCAGGTCTTTCCTTGATTTCCCTTCGACAGAGCTTGTAATTCTCTTGCAGTTGCACGAGCACATCCTGAAAATGCTTGACGGTCTTTCTTTTGAGGCCCAGGCTGAAGAGGTGGCGGACAACATGCTGCTTTCCCTCGATGGAATGGAGTGGAGCTTTGAGGAGATTTCCGTAGCTCTGGAACGTGCCCTTGTCAAGGAACAGAGGAACCAGTTCAAGATAGTCAGGAGCTGAATTCCCGCATAAAAGGCGAAGTTTATTATGGAAGACAATTTCGAAGCTGTTTCACTTGTGGAAAATGGAGATGTCGTTGTTGCAGACGGAGCAACGGTTGAGGAAATTTTTTCTTCTATATGTGATAAGGCGGAACTCCCGTCTGGCCTTGATTCTTCCACTCTCGTATCTGAACTTCTTGACCGTGAAAAAGTTCTCAGTACAGCCGTAGGAAACGGAATTGCAATTCCTCATCCGCGACATCCTCTTTTTTCAGATGAAAATGCAAGCCGCGTGATTGTCGCATATCTCAAGACTCCAATAGACATGCAGTCTCCGGACTTCCGCAAAGTAAGCGTTATGTTCATTCTTCTTTCCGCATCGTCACAGTTCCACATAAAGGCTCTTTCTTCCCTTGCAAAGATTTTCAAGAATGAGGACTTCAAAAAAGGACTTCAGCTGAAGCCTGGCAAACCACAGTTGATGGAACTTATCAAAAAGTGCTCAAACTAGGTTAATTGGGCTGTATTGAATGGCAACCGGTTGCCAAAGTGTTGTTTTCGCTATATATTAATATTTATAGATTTTTTTCAATTTTTTTAGGAGTAAATCATGGACACAAAGGCTATTGAAGCAACAGCTCTTTCCATCAGAAGTCTTTCTATGGATGCAATTCAGAAGGCAAATTCAGGACATCCTGGACTTCCACTTGGTGCTGCAGAACTCGCTGCAGTTCTTTACGGAGAAGTGATGAAGCACAATCCTGCTGACTCAAAGTGGGTTGACCGCGATCGTTTCATCCTTTCGGCAGGTCACGGTTCAATGCTTGCTTATTCAATTCTCCATATCGCAGGCTACAAGGTTTCAATGGACGACATCAAGAGCTTCCGTCAGGTAGGTTCAAAGTGTCCTGGACATCCTGAGTACGGTGACACAGACGGTGTTGAATGTACATCAGGTCCTCTTGGACAGGGTGTTGCAGCAGCTGTCGGTATGGCAGTCGCAGAAAGCATGCTTGCCGCTAAGTTCAATACTCCAAAGCACACAATCGTAGACCACTACACATATGCTCTTGTCGGTGAAGGCTGTCTTGAAGAAGGTGTTTCTTCTGAAGCATGTTCTCTCGCAGGAAACATGAAGCTTGGCAAGCTTATCGTATTCTATGACCAGAACAAGATTTCCATCGACGGTAACACAGACATCACATTTACAGACAACATCGAGCAGCGCTATCTTTCATACGGATGGAACGTATTCCGCGGATCAATGTACAACGTTGGTGAGATTGCTGACCTTGTAGAAGCCGCAAAGCGTGACGGATCTAAGCCATCCCTCATCATCCTCAAGTCAACAATCGGTAAGGGTGCTCCTAAAGCCGGAACAGCTGACGTTCACGGAGCTCCACTTGGTGAAGAAGGCTGTAAGGAAGCAAAGAAGGCTCTCGGACTTCCAGAAAATGAACAGTTCTATGTAGTTCCTGAAGCATACAAGTACTTTGAAGAAAAGCGCAAGGAATGGGCACAGGCACAGGCTGACTGGCAGAAGACATTCGATGCATGGGCAGCAGAAAATCCAGAACTTGCAAAGAAGTGGAAGGCATACTGGAACCAGGAACAGACTGGTGAAGCTGCTCTTCCTGAATACAAGGTAGGCGACAAGCTTGCAACACGTGATGCATCAGGTAAGGCCCTCAACGCAATGGCTGACCGCTACGAATGGCTCGTCGGTGGTTCAGCTGACCTCCAGGGTCCAAACAAGACAAAGGTAAACAAGGACGACGGAACATACTGTGCAGAAAACCGCAAGGGACGCACAATTGAATACGGTATCCGCGAATTCGCAATGTCTCAGGTAATGAGCGGTATCAACCTTCACGGAGGTTTGCGTGCATTCGGTGCAACATTCTTCGTATTCACAGACTACTTCCGCCCATCACTCCGTGTTGCAGCACTTGCAAAGATTCCTAACATCTATGTTCTTACACATGACTCAATCTACGTTGGTGAAGATGGTCCTACACACCAGCCAATCGAAACACTTGCATCAGTTCGCTGTATGCCAAATGTTCAGATGCTCCGTCCAGGTGATGCAGAAGAATCTGCAATCGCATGGGAAATGGCTGTTGCATCAAAGGATCACCCAGTACTCATGACATTCACACGCCAGGCAATCGCTGTTTATGAAAAGGCAGATAAGGACTGGAGAAACACAGTGCGCAAGGGTGCTTATGTTGTACAGGAAGGAAGCGATTCTCCAGACATCACAATCCTCGCATCTGGTTCAGAAGTTGAAATGTCCCTCAAGGCAGCAGCACTTGTTCCTGGAAAGAAGATCCGTGTTGTTTCAGTCATGGACAAGAACCTCTTTGAAGCTCAGGACGATGCATTCCGTGCAAAGATCATGGGCAACACAAAGCGCGTTGTTGTAGCAGAAGCTGGATGCCGCCAGGGTTGGGAAGGATATGCAAAGAAGGAAGATTGCTTCACAATCGACCGCTTCGGTATGTCAGGCCCGGCAAACAAGGTAGCAGAAGCTCTCGGCTTCACACCAGAATGCCTTGCTAAGGTTTTGGCTAGATAAAGGTACTGCGAGTTTTGCTTTTGCAAAACTCGGTAGTCCGGCTTGCCGGACGACCTGCACCGTCGGAGCAGGACGTCGTTCCGTGTGAGAGCGCACATATTTTTTTAGGGGTATAAAAATGACAATCAAATCTGTTTTTGACGCTGATTTCGCAAAGTACGGAAAGGTACTTAATGGATACAATGTAGATGCTCTTCTTGCAAAGCTTGAAGAAAAGACTCCAAAGCCAGCTGATGCTGTAATCTACGAACCAGGTGACGCTGACCTTGAAGCAATCATGGGAGAAGCTTTCTCTGTAAACGCTTACGGTGGAATGCCAATCCAGATCGGTTACTGCAACGGCTACAACACAAAACTCAACTGCCTTGAATGGCACCGCGGTTCAGAGCTCAATATTCCTGCAAACGACATGGTTCTTTTGCTTGCAACTTTGAGCGACGTTAAGGACGGAAAGCTTGATACATCAAAGGTAGAAGCATTCTATGCTCCAAAGGGAACTGTCGTTCAGGTTTATGAAACAACTCTCCACTATGCTCCATGTAATGCTGTTAAGGACGGCGTTGTAAGCAAGGAAGGATTCCGCGTTATCATCGTTCTTCCAAAGGACACAAATACAGCAAAGCCTGCCCTCAAGGAAATCGACTTTGAAGACAAGCTTCTCTGGGCACGCAACAAGTGGCTCATCGCTCATCCTGATACAAATGAAGCAAAGCAGGGTGCTTTTGTAGGTCTCGTTGGTGAAAACATTGATCTTGCAAAGTAATTGATTTTGGTTGAAGCCTAAATAGAAAAGGCTGCTCCGGTCTTGAGAAAGATTTCGGGGCAGCCTTTTTTTTGTTTGTGGCTGAAGTGTTCAGCAGTTGCTTATACCATCAGCCTGTAGATGTTTTCTACGTCCTTCTGGTTGAGCTTTGTGAAGCCCTGAATTTCACCTGAACCGCCGTTGCCGTAGCAGCATGTGTGGGCAAGCTTTTCAATGTCCTCTGGTTTTGCGCCCAGTTCAGCAAAATTCTTTGGCATGCCGATTGAAACAAGGAAGTTCTGGAGAGCCTTGATTCCTTCCTTTGCTGTGTTTTCAGGATTGTCAAAGTCCATCTGGCATCCCCATACACGGACAGCGACCTTTGCAAAGCGCATTACGTCGTGCTTCATCGTGTATGTAAAGACAGCCGGCATTGTGACTGCAAGACCTGCTCCATGGGCACAGTCGTAGAGGGCAGAAAGTTCGTGCTCGATTCCGTGGCTTGTCCAGTCCTGGCTTCTTCCTACACCGCAGGAATTGTTGTGTGCCATCATTCCGGCCCACATGATGTTTGCGCGAGATTCATAGTCGTTAGAATCTGCCACAGCCTTTGGACCTTCCGTCTTCATTGCAAGAAGAAGTGCTTCGATCATTCTGTCTGTAGTTTCAACATTTGATGTGTTTGTAAGGTAGCGCTCGTAAAGGTGGGCCATGATGTCAGTGATTCCGCATGCTGTCTGATATGCCGGAAGTGTCTGTGTGAGTGCAGGGTTGAGGATGGAGAACTTTGGTCTGTATGCTTCACCGCTTGCACCGCGCTTGAACATTCCGTCTTCCTTTGTAATTACAGAGTCCGGTGAACCTTCAGATCCGGCAGCAGAAATTGTAAGTACTGTTCCGATTGGAAGTGCTTTTTCAACAGGCTTTCCTTCGTAGAAATCCCAGAAGTCGCCATCGTAAACTGTACCTGCAGCAATTGCTTTTGCAGAGTCGATTACGCTTCCGCCGCCAACTGCAAGAATGAAGTCGATGTTTTCTTTTTTGCAAAGGTCGATTCCTTCGTATACAAGGCCGCTTCTTGGATTTGGTTTAACGCCGCCAAGTTCAACAAAAGAAATGCCTGCCTTCTTGAGGGATTCCTTTACTCTGTCTAAAAGCCCTGAACGGATTACTGAACCGCCGCCAAAGTGAACGAGAACCTTTGATCCTCCGAATCTCTTTACGAGTTCGCCGGCATCATTTTCTCTGTCCTTTCCGAATGCAAAGTAAGTTGGTGCATAAAAGTTAAAGTTTTCCATAAGATTTTTTTCTCCTTGATATTTATTTTGATAATTCATCAATCTGTTTAAGTTCATCTGCGGTAAAGGCTGTCTTTTCGATGCATTTCACGCAGTCCGTGATCTGGGCCGGGCGGCTTGCTCCTATGAGTACGCTTGTGATGTCATCGTCTTTAAGAATCCAGCTTAAAGCCATCTGGGCAAGCGTCTGACCGCGGGACTTTGCGATTTCGTTGAGTCCCTTTATCTGTGACAGTCTGTTTCCTGCCAGATCCGATTCGTGAAGGAACGGTGTGTTCTTTCCGATTCTGCTGTCTGAAGGAATGCCGTTGAGATATCTGTCTGTAAGAAGTCCCTGGTGCAATGGAGAGAAAGTGATTATTCCCTTTCCGTCTGCAGGTGCAGTTTTCTTGAGACCGTTGTTTTCAATGGTTCTGTCAAAGATGTTGTATTTGTTCTGGTTGATGATGAACGGTGTCTTCAGCTGGGAAAGTATTGCTGCCGCCTTTTCCATTGTCGGTCCATCGTAGTTTGAAATTCCTACGTAGAGAGCCTTTCCTGACTTTACGATCTGGTCCAATGCACACATGGTTTCTTCAAGTGGTGTATTTGGATCCATGCGGTGGTGATAGAAAATGTCCACGTATTCAAGGCCCATTCTTTTAAGGCTTTGGTCAAGACTTGCAATCAGGTATTTTCTGCTGCCCCAGTCGCCGTAAGGTCCAGGCCACATCGTGTAGCCGGCTTTTGTTGAAATGATAAGTTCATCCCTGTAGACGCCAAGATCATCCTTGAGTATCCTTCCAAAATTTTCTTCTGCGGAACCAGGAAGCGGCCCGTAATTGTTTGCAAGGTCAAAATGTGTGATTCCCGCGTCAAAGGCGGTGAAACACATCTGGCGCATGGTTTCAAAGTCATCATTTGTTCCAAAATTGTGCCATAGACCAAGGGAAACTGCCGGCAGCATTATTCCGGATTTTCCACAGCGGTTGTATCTCATTGTGTCATATCGTTTTTCAGAAGCAGTGTAGCTCATCCTTATCCTCCATATTAATATTACTACCTCAAGTCAACTTGAACTCAAGGGAATTTGTGATAAAATATGGTTAATATTTTGGAGTAGATTATGTATTCAATTAAAGACATGTCAGAGAAATTCAATCTTCCATCTTCTGCCTTAAGGTATTATGAAGAAATAGGTCTCCTTGAAAATGTAGAGCATCTGAATGGATATCACAGGATTTATACCGAAGCTCACGTTGACCGGCTTAACGCCATTGAATGTTTTAAGAAGGCTGGTCTACCGTTAAAGGAAATAAAACTGTTCTTTGAGTATGAAAAGAACATGCAGAAAAACTCACAGAATATTCTTGAAATGATGATGGAACAAAAAAAGAAAACTGAAAAAGAAATAAAGGACCTTAAGGCAGGTCTTGCTCACCTTGAGAAGAAAATCAAATACTATTCGATTGTTGACGATGCTGTGAAAAGCGGGGAAAAAATTCCTTCATGGCAGGAAGTCATAGGAAAATAAAACTACCTTGTGATTGGAATCCGTTCTTCATATTTTTTCAGTTCCGCGGAAATTTCTTCTTTAGAATGAAAGTCGCCTTCATTGATTCCGGGACAATGAATTTTTTCTGCATCCCAGGATTCTCTGTCAGTGACAATTTTTGTCCAGAAAGGGTAGGTGCTGCATTGTACGGGCCGTGCAGAATAGCACTGGCACCCTGGAATTGAAGGATCCCAGAAAATGCAGTCGTCTGTTTCTGGATTTGAATGCATTGTTTTCAGACAAAGGTATTCCTTGCCATCTGCGTTTTCTATCCACTGGCAGTAGACTTTTATGAACTGTTCTTCAGTAAGTTCCGCCCATGAAGCAAGACGGGCAAGGTCATCTTTTGAAAGCATGACGACCCCACCTTTAAAACGGCAGCATAGTGAACATCCATTGCATGAAAATTTTACAGCATCCATTTTGTTCCGCCTGAATTAAAATCCAACGATTTCATTGAAAGCCTGGATTGCAAACTGGTCGCTCATTCCGCTTATGAATTCGATGATGCATTTTTCCCAGCTTTCATTGTCGTTTACGTCAAAGACCTGGAGGGTTTTCACATGCATGATGTTTTTCTTTGCTGCATCATAATTGGAATATTTAATGAGCCAGTTGCTGAAGGTTTTTGCAATCTTAGGCATGTACCTGAGCACCTGTTCGACCCTTCCATTCTGTGCATAGACCTGCAGTTTCATGAGAGTCCTGAAGATGGTGCCGAGGATGTTTTCCGCATATCGTGCAAATTCCTCCAGACGCCAGTTTTTGTAGATGTTGGCATAGCTGAACCGCTTGAGTTCCGAGATGAACCTGTAATATGGTTCGCTGAAACAAAGACCTTTCTCCGGTGAACTCTGCTCGCAAAGGTCTACTATCATGTCATTGATGAGAACCGTAGTGTTGACTGCACGGCCGGAACGATAGACACCGTTTGTTGTGTGCGATGAGTATTTTTTGTTTGGACCAAAACCAAGGGTAGCTCCGACAATTTCACGAAGCTGACGGTAGGCCGCCATGTCAAGAATGTGATAGCTTCTTGCATCCTCAATGTCACGACCAAGAAAAGAAACCTTGTCTGCAACTTTCACGATGCAGCCTTCCCATGTGTACGGCGAAACTACACCAGGTCTTTTTATTGAGTAGAGTTCGATGGCTTCGTCTCGCGGCTTTAGTCCCTGCTGGTCAACCTCGCCACAGTGGCAGATAAGTCCGTCGCGTACGGCGTAGGTCAGGTCAAGGTTTGTTCCGTAGCCTTCCGGATCCTGAAGGGTTTCAATGAAGTCCGCAAAGAAAAGACTGTTGCGTTCATGCCAGAATTTTTTTGGAGCATTGATACCTTCCTTCTGGTTTGAAATCAGTTTGTTAAGGATGTCCTCTCCAGTGTGTCCGAAAGGCGCATGGCCAATGTCGTGTCCGATTGCGATTGCTTCCGTAAGTTCACGGTTGAGTCCAAGATGCTTTGCGATTGTTGTGCTTACACTTGCAACGTGATTCACGTGTTCGATTCGTGTGCAGATGTGGTCATTTTGTGGAGCATAGAAAACCTGGGTCTTGTGCTTGAGTCTTCTGTAGGCTTCGCAGTGAAGGATGCGCGTGTAGTCCCTTTCGAATTCCGAACGTATTCCGTTTCTGCTATAAAGTGAGCTTTCACGCTTGATGCAGTTTTCCCATTTTTGATTTTTTTCGTCACACCGTACATTTACAAAGGAATCTTTCATAAGTATATTATAGTATGTACTCTCTAAAAATTGCAATTTTAGGGATGGCAGGTATAGATTTCTTTGTTCTGGAGTAAAAAAATGTTGTATTTTGTAAATGATTATTGTGAAGGTGCCCATCCTAAAGTTCTTGAAAAGCTTGTTGAAACAAACATGGAAAAGCTTTCCGGCTACGGAACTGATACATATACTGAAAGTGCAAAAAAGAAAATCGCGGCTGCCTGTGGTTGTCCTGATGCCCAGGTGATTTTTCTTACAGGCGGAACTCAGACAAACCAGGTTGTTATCGATACAATCTGTCGCGATTATGAGGGAGTTGTGTCTGCCACTACTGGTCATGTTACCTGTCACGAGGCAGGTGCGATAGAATTTTCCGGCCACAAGGTACTTACGACAGAGACAAAGGAAGCAAAGGTAGTCGCTTCTGGGCTTAAGAAAATGCTTGCGGATTTTTTTGCCGACGAAAACCACGAGCAGATGGTGTTCCCTGGAATGTGCTACATAAGCCAGCCTACCGAGTTTGGAACCCTGTATTCAAAAAAGGAACTTGAGGACATTTCATCCGTCTGCCACGAATTCAACATTCCGCTATATCTTGATGGAGCCCGTCTTGGATACGCCCTTGCAGCAAAGGAAAACGATGCCACTATGGAAGACATTGCACGCCTGTGCGACATCTTTTACATCGGCGGAACAAAGGTAGGCGCACTCTGCGGAGAAGCACTGGTTTTCACAAAGAAGAACATGCCTGCCCATTACGTAGCACAGGTAAAACAGCACGGAGCTCTTGTAGCAAAGGGACGTCTTAATGGAATCCAGTTTGACACCCTTTTCACAGACGGCCTTTACTTTGACATTGCAAAAAATGCCATCGAAACTGCAGCCCTAATAAAGTCTGAACTCAAAAAGAAGAACTATGTTTTCTACATTGATTCACCGACAAACCAGATTTTCGTTGTACTTGAAAATGAACAGTACAGGAAGCTGTCTGAAAAAGTTGCCGTAAGTTTCTGGGAAAAATACGATGACAGTCACACTGTCATCCGCATTGCTACAAGCTGGGCAACAACCATGGATGACGTAAAAAAGCTCTGCGAAATTTTATAAAAGTACGGTTGCAAATCCGTCATTCAACATCAACTCCACAATCCCGGCATAGGCTTATAAGTTTTTTGTCGACAGTCAGGAGAGTGGAGGCGTTGCGCCTTGCAAGAATAAGATAGGACATGTCATAGGTACTGTGGCCAAGTCGTGCTGCCTCGTGGAGAATTTCCAGGGAACAATCAGCTGTGCTTTCGTAGCTGTCCACCAGCTGGAAAATGTAGGCCAAGGTCAGTTTTGCGTTCTGCATGTCCACATAACCTGCCTTTACGTAAAGCCATATAGTGTTTGTGACCTCATTCTGGAAAAGGGATGGAGCTATGACTTCTTGAGCATTCTCAAGTATTTCCCTGTAATGCTCATATTTTTTTCCTTTGAAGGCAATTTCAAAGGCGGCGCTTGCATCTATTACGACTTTCATGAAGATAAAAGCCCCTCTGATATTCCGTGGTTGCTTTCCCTGTCGCCTCTGATCAGGTCTGCTGCACAAGGTGCTTCTGGAGGCAGCGTGATTGAAGTTGCAGCCATAGTACTCAATACCTTGCGGCGTCTAAGCTGGTTTTCATTTTCCGCAGGAACAAGCTGCTTTTTCAGCATGTAGATAGTCTGCTGGGTGATACTGCGGTTTTCTGTTTCTGCTACCATGGCAAGCATTTCGTAGAGTTTGTTTGGAAATTCTCGTACCTGCAACAATGACATGTCGGCCTCCTTTGAAGTATTTGTATGCAAATTTACTTCTTTTTGCATACATTGTCAAACTTTTTTGCTTGGTTTTTGCAATTCTCATTTCCAGCTGCTGATTTCTACGGAACTTTCGATTTTTTCCTCTTCCTCGTCTGGGAGGAATGAAAAGATGTCAAATCCACAGCGTTGTTCAACTTCGTCGGTGGTTACGCAGTAGTCCCAGATTGTTCCCTCGCATTTGGTATTTGGCATTATGAAACTTATGGCATTTGTTGTTCCGGCTGAATCCTGTGCTAGAATGGATTTGAAAAAATATTCCGGGACTGCGACCTGATTGGCACCTATAGTCTTATACTCGCCGGCATTTTTTTCCAGGACAGGACCTGTTACAACAATTACTTTTCCAAATCTGTCGGCCCATTTTCGGACCTGGGATTCAAGCTGCTGCCACATTCCGCGGTTGAATGCAGGAGCCTGAGGTGTCATGTTGCTCATGTAAAAACTTTCACTGCAGCTTTCCTTGTTCCATTCCATATCCGCTGCAGGTGCAAGATGTCCACGGTCATAGCCTGATTTTTTATAGTCGCTTAAATCTGCGGAACCTGTTGTTATGGAAGGATCCGGCCTGAAGTCGTTGCTTCTTCCTGTTACAGCCTCAAGTTCTTCACGGGTCAGGATGTATGCAACCCATTCCGCATCTTCGTAGCTTTCCCTGTAGCAGAGGGTGAATCCTTTGTAAGTGTGTATTTCGTGGTCATCGTTGTTTGCCGGATCTCTGTCATTTCCATTGCAGACTGGAAGTGCGTTTGCTTCATCAAAAAATTCCGTTGTGATTTCTTCTTTTACAGGCGGAACTGTTGCTGCGTCCCTTGCTGAAGCTTCAAAGGCGGTTGTTTCCATGGGATTAATTTTGACTGCCCAGACGATTGCAATGAATATGAAAAGTGAAATTAAAAGCAGAAAGAATTTTTTCATTTAAGTTCTCCATGAAATTAAAAAGGCAAAAAAAAAGCTCCCTCAAAGAGGAAGCAAGTGACGCTTGGCGGACTCGAACTGCCGACCCTCTGCTTAGAAGGCAGATGCTCTAATCCAGCTGAGCTAAAGCGCCAGGTGAAGTTAATATACAGGATAAATTATTTTGTTGCAAGGGGGGAGTGTGTTTTTATTACCGCAATGGATTGAAAGATGTGTCAGAGGGGACAGACCCCTATATCTCTCAGAGGGGACAGACCCCTATATCTCATAGGGTCCCTGAGCGTAGTCGAAGTGATACAGGGGACAGGATGCTTCGACTGGCTCAGCAATCCTGAGCTGAACTCAGCAACCACCAGTCAATGGGGGGCAAAAAAAGGCGTCCTTTGATTTTTTTGATTAATTTTAGTATATTTATTTCGACTAAAATAATAGGGAATTAATATGGCGGAACTTTTGACAATTCAGAATCTGTGTGCCGATATCGGAACAAAGTCCATTCTCAAGGACATCAATCTTACAATCAACCGGGAGAAACCCACGTTCTCATGGGACCAAACGGTGCAGGTAAGTCAACTTTGGGCTATACACTCATGGGAAGCCCTGAATATACAATCACTGGCGGAAAGATCCTTTTCAATGGAAAGGACATTACGGAATTTACTGCAGACCTTCGTGCCAAGGAAGGCATTTTCTTAAGTTTCCAGGAGCCCCTTGAAGTTCCGGGTGTATCCCTTGAATCCTTCATCCGCTCAAGCATGCAGCAGGTTACAGGTCAGAAGATCAAGCTGATGCAGTTCTCAAAGGAACTAGAAAAGAACATGGACATCCTCAAGATGAACCATTCCTATGCTGAACGCGACCTCAACGTTGGTTTTTCCGGCGGTGAAAAAAAGAAGAGCGAAATACTCCAGCTTCTGATGCTCAAGCCAAAATTTGCGATTCTCGATGAAACAGACAGCGGCCTTGATGTTGACGCATGCCGCACAGTAAGCAAGGGAATTGAAGAATACATGAAGAGTGTAGGCGGATCACTTTTGATCATCACGCATTCCACAAGAATCCTTGAAAGCCTCAAGGTTGACAAGACACACATCATGGTCAAGGGTAAACTTGTCCACACTGGTGACGGTTCCCTTGTTCAGGAAATCAACGAACACGGATTCGACAAGTTCATTCCACAGGAAGTCAAGGACGAAGAAAGAAAGGCTGCTCTTGCCGCCGCTGCCAAAGCCGCAATGGATGCCATCAAGAATTCTGTAAGCAAAGAAGATCTGCAGGACCAGCTTAAGGAAAGCAAGTAATGTCAAACGAAAAGACAAAAGTTAATGAAATAGACAGAAGCCTCTACGATTTCCGCTACGAAGAAAAGGATGAGGAATTCTACAAGATCCGTGCGGGTCTGGACGACTCCATTGTAGAAAAGCTCAGCCAGGATAAGGAAGACCCTGAATGGATGAAAGAGTTCCGCTTAAAGTCCCTCCATCTTTTCAACAGCATCAACGAACCTGAATGGGGACCGGACATCCGCGACCTGGACATTCAGAAAATCGTTACATATGTAAAAGCAAAGACGGACATGGCTACAACCTGGGAAGATGTTCCTGAAGATATCAAGAATACATTTGAAAAGCTCGGCATTCCTGAAGCTGAACGCAAGAGCCTTGCCGGTGTAGGTGCCCAGTACGACAGTGAAGTTGTATACCACAATGTTCAGGAAGATGTCGCAGCACAGGGTGTCATCTACACAGATTTTGAAAGCGCACTCAAAAGCCCTGAATGGGGACCAATGGTAAAGGAATACTTCATGCACCTTGTTCCTCCGACGGACCACAAGTTTGCCGCCCTTCACGGAGCAGTATGGTCAGGCGGTTCTTTCGTCTATGTTCCAAAGAACGTAAAGGTAAAGATTCCTCTCCAGTCATACTTCCGCCTCAATGCAGCAGGGGCTGGTCAGTTTGAGCATACACTCATCATCGTAGACGAAGGTGCGGACCTTCACTTTATCGAAGGATGTTCCGCTCCTAAATACAATGTGGCAAACCTACATGCAGGATGCGTAGAACTTTACGTAAAGAAGAACGCAAGACTCAGATATTCTACAATTGAAAACTGGTCAAAGAACATGTACAACCTGAACACCAAGCGTGCCATCGTTGAAGAAAACGGCCGCATGGAATGGGTCAGCGGTTCTTTTGGAAGCCACATTTCATACCTTTATCCTATGACGATCCTCAAGGGCGACAATGCTACCTGTGAATTTACCGGAATCACTTTTGCGGGTGCTGGTCAGAACCTTGATACCGGTGCAAAGATGGTACACATCGGAAAGAACACAAGCACTGTCATCAACACAAAGTCCATTTCCAAAAGCGGCGGAGCATGTACATACAGAAGCGCCATTGTGGTAAACGAGAGCGCAAAGCATTCGAAGGCCAGCGTTGACTGTTCAAGCCTGATGCTGGACAACGAAAGCCGCAGCGACACAGTTCCTGCCATGAACATCATGACTGACGACTGTGATGTTGGACACGAAGCAAAGATCGGACGCATTTCAAACAAGGCCATCTTCTATCTCATGAGCCGTGGAATCAGCGAGGAAGATGCCCGTGCAATGATCGTAAGCGGTTTTGCAAATCCTGTCAGCAAGGAACTTCCTCTTGAATATGCCGTTGAAATGAACAATTTGATTCAGCTTGAAATGAAGGGACAGGGTTAAGGTGGAGGAGTAAAAAATGAAAGTAAATAATTTTCCATCTTTGACATGGAACTTCTTAAAGATAAACAATACGGAACTTGGCGGTCTTGAAGGCATTCAGGCGGAACCTTCTGTTTCTCTGGTTGACGGTGTTGCCGTTTCTGGAGCAGATGATTCTTTTGCATCGATTGCAACCGGTATGGGTGATGAATTTGATTCCGCCTATGATGCCCTTAAGCTCAAGGCAAGAAATTTTGCTGTCGCTTCAGGTAAGAAGACGGACACTGTTCGCTTTGAATATTCCGCAGAAAAAGAAAGCTGCGTTGATGAAATCCAGATAAAGGCAAATGAAGGTAGTGAAAGCAATTTCATTTTTGTGTTCAAGTCTTCTGAAAATTTCGACGGAACAATCGGTGCAAGAATCCGTGTTGTTGCGGAAGAAAATGCTGTTGTCCGCATCGGTCTTGTAAATCTTTGCGGAAAGAATGCAAGGACTTTTGTTTCTTTTGGAAGCCGTGCCGCAGACAATGCGACTGTAGAAACTACAGAAATCATCCTTGGCGGAAAGGAAAACATCTGGGGAAACCACAATGCCCTTGAAGGATACAAGGCACACTTCAACGGTCACAACGCATATCTTGTAAATGACCAGGAAAGCCTTGATGTAAATTATGTTTCATTGCATACAGGCCGTGAAACGGAAAGCACAATGGCTGTCGATGGTGTTGTGGACGGAACTGGAAAAAAGACCTGGCGCGGAACCATCGACTTCAAGAACGGTTGTGCGGAAAGCAAGGGTGATGAGCAGGAAAATGTTCTTCTTCTTGATCCAAAGGTTGTCAACAAAAGCCTTCCAGTAATCCTTTGTGATGAAGAGGCTGTTGAAGGCCGCCATGGAGCTTCCATCGGTCGCCTTGGAAAGGAAATTCTTTTCTACATGCAGAGCCGAGGTGTTGATGAAAAGACTGCACAGAACCTTATGATCCGTGCAAAGATAAATACTGCCTCACGCTGCCTTGGTGATGAAAAGACAGCTGATGAAGTCATGGATTTCATCGGCAGGGAAGACTGATAGATTTTGAATGGAACCCCGGTGATGGAACATTGCCGGGGATTTTTTTAACCGTTCTTTTTATAAAGCATGCAGGGACGACCACCAGTTTCATAGTTGATGTCTTCCGCTATGATTTTCTTCTGCACAAGGTAATTCATATAGTGCCGGATCGTGACGATGGAGATTTTTAGCTTGTCTGCAATCATGTCCGCAGTCTGCCATCCAGTATTTTCATCAAAGAAATTCATTACTGTTGAAAGTGTTTTTCTGTTTATTCCTTTGGGATATTCTGTTTCTCTGGATACTGTTTTTGAGTCCTGCGTGTTTGACATGAGGAGATCAATGCTTTTCTGATCGAGAATGGTGTTTTCCTTTAGAGCTTTGTTCTGTGCCATGAATTTTTCAAGAGCAACGGAAAAACGTTCCATGGTGAAAGGCTTTATCAGATAATCCAGAACTCCAAGATGCATGGTGTTTTCAAGTGTCTGCGTATCATTTGCCGCTGTCACCATTATTACCTCAGATGAAATTTTTCTTTCACGTATGGCTTTCAAAGTCTCAACTCCATCCATGACCGGCATGAACACGTCCAGCACGATGAGATCAACTGTGTTGTTGTCAAGAAATGAAAGTGCTTCGTCTCCATTTTTACATACGGAACTCACGGTGAAATTTTTATTTTGCTTCACGTACTGCTCGTTGATCATAGCAACCATTGGATCATCTTCCACAATCAAAACCTTGTAAGCCATTTCTGTTACTCCATAGGATTTTTTTAAAATTTCATTTATTTAATTTTACCGTAAAACAAGAACCTTTCCCAACCTGTGACTCAACGAAGATCTCACCGCCAAGGCTTTCAATCAGCTGTTTTGTGTGGAAAAGCCCGACTCCTCTTCCGCTGCCTTTTGTGGAAAATCCATTATCGAAAATTTTATCTATGAATCCTTCAGCAATACCAGTACCTGAATCCTGAACTGTCAGAAGCATCTTTCCACTGCTTGTGTAGATGCCTACGGAAAGTTCCTTTGTGGTACTGTTTGACGTGTTCATTGAATCCAATGCGTTGTCGATCAGGTTTCCCGTGATTGTCACAAGGGCTTCTGACGGGATGTCTATGTCGTCCTGGTTGAAATGAGTATGTTCATTAAGGGTGAACTTTACGTTGCATTCACTTGCCCGTGCGATTTTACCTATCAGCAAAGCCGCAAGAGATGGGTTCTGTATGTTGTGCATTACAAAGGTGACTGTTTCTTTCTGGATTATCGAAATGTTCTGGATGTATTTCTGGGCCTGCTCATATTGTCCTATCTGAATGAGTCCAAGTATTACGTGAAGCTTGTTTGTAAAATCGTGGTTGTTTGCCCTCATGGAATCGACAAGAAATTTTGTTCCCTCAAAGTCTTCTGTAAAATCAAGGAACTGTTTTTTTATTTTTTTTGAAAGGCGGGCGCATATTGAAATTTCAATCAAGATGGCACCGAATGTTACCAGAAGGAAAAGCAATACAGTGTGGCTTGTTACTGTGTGCATTGTGGTTTTTAACTGGATGGTCATGATGAAACCTTCATAGTTTCCATCCTCGTCATAAACGGCAGAATAAGTTCTTCGCTGTGGACCTGAAGGACCGTTGGAATTTTCAATGAAATAATCGGACGGCATTTTCGAAAAATCAGGATGGCTTCCGTCGTATCCGGTGTTGATAAGTTCGTGTCTTGTGTGGTAGATGCGCATGTTGTTTTTGTCTACAACGGAAAAAATGTCTACGCCTGCCAGATCTTTTGCAACACCATCAAGGTAAGCGCATAGTTCCGGCTGACTTAGATCTTTTGTAAAGTTGTAGAGCCTTGAAACCAGGGCCGTAATGTTCTGCAGATTCTGATTGAAGGATTTTCTGTTTGCCTTGATGTTTATGAAAAGTCCTCCAAAACTCAGCAGGATTGTGATGGTGATAATGAGTGTGATTTGTGTTCTTATGATCACCTTTCTAAGGTTGTTGAGATTGTCTTTTGTGTTTTTTGACGCCCTGGTCTTTTTCATACCACGGTAGTTTAACATAAAAAAAGATAATTAAATGCTTTTGAAAGTAAAAAAAATGGACATGGAATCTTTCCCCTTTTTATTACTTACAAAAAATTGAAAGTTTTTTTTCAGGGTGTATTATTGCCATCAGCTTCTGTAAAGGAAGTAAAAAAGTT
>CALELJ010000287.1 GCA_937902445.1 uncultured Treponema sp.
AAGACCGGGAATAACAGTCGTATCTAAGCCACAAAGGGAAGATGCTATGGAAGTGCTTTATAGAGTGGCAAAGGAAAACGATGTGAAGCTTATAATCACGAAGCCATACACAGAAAAAGACGGGTTGATGAGCTATGCCGGAATAGACGGAATCAAGAACAACACCGCACTCCCAGAACCATCGGATTCCAATTCAGGTCTTGAACCACTTCCTAAATTCTGGGGAGAGGCAGCAGACCTGGCAAGAGGAAGCGACTTCATAAGAGGTATCCTCAACAGCGAAGTTGAATCTTTCCTTCATAGATAACAGGATGACAAATGACGCCCTTGAACAGCCGCAGAAAGGTGCTCATCGTATCAGAAAGTGACACCTTCTTTGACAACATTTCAAGCATTCTCCCGAGAGACCAGTTTTTTCCTATCATTCATGCAAAGAATGGAGGGGAAGCAAGAAGACAGTTGCTGGAAAATGATGCAAACCTTCTATTGATAGATTGTCCACTACCTGATGAGCACGGCGTAATGTTTGCGGAAAATTTCAGCGACTCTAATATGGGAATTCTTCTTCTCGTCAACGCTGACATGTATGATGAAGTCTGCTCAAAAGTTGAGGAACAGGGAATCGTAACTCTACCAAAGCCAAACTCACCTCAGATGTTCTACATGGCTGTAAAGATGCTTGCATCCATGACGTTCCGTCTGGAAAAACTTGAAGAGAAAAACAGGAGCCTCCAGGAAAAAATGGCTGACATAAGGACAGTCAACAAGGCAAAATGGCTTCTTATCGAAAACAAAAAAATGACGGAAAGCGAGGCCCATCATTACATTGAAAAGAAATCAATGGATGAGCGTTTAAGCCGTCGTGAAGCAGCAGAAAGAATCATCGAGAAACTTGAACTCTAGTCTGCAAAGTCAATCTCACCGCTGGCAAGAAGCCTGAGCATGGCCTGACAGACAACAGGATCAAACTGCAATCCCGCATTGTCTCTGATCTGGGAGATTATCAAATCCGGAGTCATATGCTTTCGATAGCATCTGTTTGAATTCATTGCATCAAAGGAATCCGCAAGACAGGTAATGCGAGCATAAAGCGGAATGGCTTCTCCCTTCAATCCATCAGGATATCCCATGCCATCATATCGTTCATGATGGTAGCGGGCAACAATACAGGCTTCCGGAATCGCCGTGAGGCTGGATAGAATTTCAAACCCCTGCAAAGTATGTTTCCTGATGCTCTTGAATTCCTCTTCAGAAAGACGTCCCGGTTTTGAAAGAATGTCATCATGAATTCCAATCTTTCCGCAGTCATGGAGAAGTCCGCAATAGAAAACCAGCTGGCATTCTTTTTTATCCAGACCAAGTTCCTTTGCTATCATCTTTGAATATTTTGCAACACGTATTGAATGTCCGCCTGTATATGGATCTTTCGCATCAACAAAACCTGAGAAAGTTTCCATGACTTCCTGAATGACCTGTTTGTCACGCTCTTCCAGCTGTTCAATCTCACTTACTCTTCCTTCAGTAAGAAAGAGGAAAAGGCACGAGAAAAACCAGATGACGGAAATGGCGACCAATATCTTGAATGCAGGATCCTTTGAAATTCTCCTGTTAAGTTTGTAATAAAGAACTCCATGATTGAATTCCAGGGTATCCGCAGTATTTGCCGTATAGATGATGAATCCGATCTTTGCCTGGGAATTTGGTCTTCCTGGAACGGATTCCATCAAAGGAGCTTCCTTCTCTTCCTTGCTTGGGTAATAAATGAAAAAATCATTTTCCTTCAGCGGAAAGTAATTGCTGTCACCATCTTTTATGGAAGAAATATTCAGCATATTTTTTTTGTAATTACGCAGGTCAAGGATTTGATGAATGAATGTATTTCCGTATGTCTGATAGATACCAAGCTTTCCACACCAGGCATTTTCCAGATAGCATTTGTCATCGACAATCAACTTGAGACTCCAGTCAGTTACTTCATAGGGAGTCCTGTTTTCCACAACCACATCATAGGTTGCACCCTTCATCTGCCACAAGCCGGTAGCCTGAACAGCTTCCTCCGACAAAGCCTTTTCCCAGACGTCGTAGTCACCACCACGCTGAAAAACGAAAACATGAACATCAGGATTTCCATTCATTTCATTAAGGCCCAGGCTCCGCTCCCTGCTGTTGAACTTTATGTTCCTAAAAAAAATGAATACAAAAGAGAGAACGATACAGATGAAAGCAACGATGAGTATAATGAAATTTCCACGGTTTTGCTTAGAAATCACTTTGCCAATTTTCCTTTAATTTATGCGGACATTAAATTCCGAAATCATTGTTCCCATCTGGAACCTGAGACTTCGCTTGACCTCATATTTTTGCAGGAATCCTTCAAGTTCCGGAACAACAAGGCTTGATTCAACCTTTTCAATGACCTTCTCCTGAATTTTCTTGTCATCCAGAAATTTCACATCTGTAACGAGAGAAGCATTTTCAGATTTCACCTTGATTTCAAAATTAAGCCATGCACCTGAGGTATACATGGAAACATCCATAAGTCGGGCACCAATCTTGGAACATCCTTTGACTGCATTTTCAAGAAGACGCTCACATACGACAGCATATTCAAATTCAACGGAACCAAGGGATTCAGGAACATTGATGTTATACAGAATCTCAACACCGGCTCTTTTTGCATATTGATTCACTTCAAGGAAGACTGCGTTCAACGAGCGGTTTGCACAAATTTTTTCTTCGATCATAACCCGTGAATCGGATTTAAGTGTATTTGCAATAGTTCTGATATCGTCATATTTCCCCGCATCAAGAAGTTCAAGAATTTCGGAAGTAACCGTCTGCATGGCGCAGCTCATTTCCTCCATGCGTGACGACATCATGTTTACCTTCTCCGATTCCGTCCTGAGTCTGTCTGAATATTCAGCAAGGAAAACAAGATTCATATCCTGAAAGTGCTTGCTGTGTTTTTTAGAAGTGAATCTTACGGAACCTGCAAATGCAATCACCATAAGCACGAAAAGAAGCAGGACTCCCGGCAGACCTGTCGAATCTTCAATGATATTTACAGGCCACACGGTGAAAGCCGTAACGGCAAGATAGAATATGAACGGAACCAGACATAAAAGTCCCCATCCATTGTCATTGTCATCATTTTTTTTGAACTGGGAGGCAATCAGCTTTACTGAAACAATGAGAAGAATCACATGGGCAACAATCTCCACAAGCGCACTTGCAAAAATATCACCTAAGTGCTGGTAGCTGAACTGACTAAGGATTCCACCAGGGAGAGTATAATTTGAACCGCAGAAAGCAATGAACACAGACCTGAAAGTTTTGTTTTTGCTCAAAAACAGTTCAGTCATCTGGACAACTCCGAATGTACACAGAGTCATCCCAAGATATTTTGCATTTCCTTCGAGACGGAAGATTCCTACATAATCAATCAAAGTGGATGCCAGAAAGCACAATGAACATATTCCAATGCTCTTCAACCTGCTGAATTTCAAATTCGTGAAAAACATCAGATAAATCAGGAGAAAAAACATCGAGATTCTGTAAGATACAAAAAAGAATAAATTCATAATCTTTCTAATTATATATCAAATTTCTCCATTTATCAAAAGGAAAAGACGGCATGTTTTCCTTCCGAAAATTTGTTATTTCACAATATGTGACTTATAATATAAGTAGACATATGGTTTAAACCCTTAAACCATTTATTGAAACAAAATAACTGGAGGCGCAAAAATGTCAGTAACATCTTATTCACTTGGAGCAGCACAGGAAGTAACGGGAAGCAAGCACATCCTTGAAATTGACGGTCGCAGTTTTATGATTGACTGCGGTGCCTTCCAGGGAAAACGTCAGGAAGCCGACAAAAAGAACAGAGACTTCGATTTTGCGGCAGACAAAATAGAAAGCGTTGTCCTCACCCATGCTCATTTTGACCACTGCGGACTTTTACCGGTCCTTACAAAAAATGGATTTGGGGGAAGCATATTCGCAACACCCGCAACACGAGACCTGGCAAACATCGTCATGATGGACAGCGCAAGAATCCAGGCACGCGATGCGGAATTCCTTGCAAAGCAGGCAAAGAAAAAAGGCGAGAAATTTACATGGAAGCCTCTGTTCACGGAAAATGACTGTGTGAAGGCTGCGAATCAGATTGTCACCCTTGGATACAACCGTAAGATGTACATCGCTCCTGATGTTCAGCTTGAATTCTTTGATGCAGGACATATCCTTGGATCTTCACTTGCCTATTTTACGATTACAGGACAGAGAAAAAATCCTGTAAATTCAAGAATTTCCGGTGGTCTTGGAATGTCGGGAAGAAGGCTGTGGCACAGGCTTTTCGGCTCTAAAATTTCAAAATCTTCATTTGAGAAATCAGCAAGCGAAGAGGCCCTCAAGGGAGCTCCGTCGGATGAAATCAGAATCCTCTACACAGGAGACCTTGGAAGAAACAATAAACCGATTATTCGTGACCCAGCAACGAACATGAAGGCTCCGGACTATATCTTCATGGAAAGCACCTACGGAAACAGGCTCCACAAGGAACCTACAAGTGCCCTGAAGGAACTTGAGAAGATCGTAAGACGCGCCGTGGACACAAAGGGAAAGATCATAATTCCGACCTTTGCCATTGAACGAGCCCAGGAACTTGTATACTACCTCCACCTTCTGGTAGACAAGAAAAAGATTCCTCAGATTCCGATTTACATGGATAGCCCTATGGCTGTAAACGCAACGGGAATCTACCAGCTCCACCAGGAATGCTATGATGAGGCCACTAAGGAAGCTTTCCTTTCACATCATAAAAATCCATTCGGTTTCAATTCAATGACATTCGTCCAGAGTGTTGATGAATCAAAGGCCTTGAACAACAAACAGGGTCCAATGGTCATTCTTTCAGCAGACGGAATGTGTGAAGCCGGCCGAGTTCTTTACCATCTTGCAAACAATATTTCTGATCCAAAAAACATCATCTGTATTGTCGGCTACATGTCGGAGGATACCCTCGGAAGAAAAATTCTTGACGGAGCAAAGGAAGTCAAAATTCTCGGCGACTGGTACAATGTAAATGCGGAAGTTGTAAACATCGACTCATTCAGCGCCCATGCCGACTATCAGGAAAGTCTTGACTGGCTCAACACTATAGACACCAGCAGACTCAAGAAAATCTTCCTTGTTCACGGTGAAAAAACAGCCCAGGAACACATGAAAAAATTCCTTGAGGACAATGGATTTGGAAACGTAGAAATTGTAAAATACGGAGAAACCTATAATCTGGAGTAGACCGTATATATGGAAAAAGAAACGGAAGAAAGAATCGTGCAGCTTGAGACAAAGCTTGCATATCTTGAGGATTTTCTTAACCAGCTTCAGGGTGTTGCTGTAGAAAATTCCAGGACCATTGAAAAACTTCGTGAAGAAAACAAGTTGATGGCCCAGAAACTGAGGGACATTTCCGACCAGATGGAAGGCGATATTCCAAACAGAAGGCCACCACATTATTGATGACAAAAAAAAGAGCTGTTCTGAAATCAATCAGGCAGCTCTTTCTTTTTTATCCAATCAGGTAATAGACAGCAAAGAAGTGGAAGATGCTTCCCGCCAGAGCAAAGAAATGGAAAATACTGTGGGACCATTTGTAGTTTCTGAAAAGGAAGAAGAATCCACCAACCATGTACATGACAGTTCCGGTTATGAGAAGAGTTCCGCTGGCAGAAAAAAATGCAGTAAGAAGGATTCCTGAAACCGCAAAAATAAATGCTGAAGTCATCTTAAACTTCTTGAAGAACACCGCGTGAAGCGCAAGGAAAATTCCACAGGCAGACCAGAGAATGGCTACGAAGGCAGTTAAAGCAGTTCCGTGGAAAGTTTTCATTGCAAAAGGCGTGAAAGTCGAAGCGATGAGCATGTAGACGAAACAATAGTTCAGCACGGAAAAAACTTTTCTTCCACCCGGAGCCGTAATCGCATGGGCCAATGTAGAGGAAAGATACATAAGAAAAAACACAGAACCCAGAATCGCATAGGAAGCAGTCCATGAAGCAACGGAATCCGGCGCACTGTAAACGCTTCTGATTACAAGAAGAACAACAGCCGCTACACTCAGCCCAGCTCCTATACCATGGCTGATGGAATTGAAAAGGTCTTCGCCGAGAGAAAATGGTCTTGGCTGTCTTGCATTGTATGAAACACGTGCATTTGCCTTCTGAACCTTGAGTTCCTTTTTCTGTTCTTTTTCTGCGACCTTTGCTTTCTTCTGCTCAGCATCTATCGAGCACTCAAGTTTTACCAGGCGGATCTTTTCCCTGGCCTGTGCCTTGATTGTCTTTATGGCTGCCTTTCTTTTTGCCTTGAGAGATTTTCTAGTTATTCTGCGTGAAATATCATTCATGATCGTACCCCAATATTTTAATTATACATCATAGAAGTATTATTTGCAAAATACGAAAATGACATGGATAAAAAAACCCGGCGCCATCCAACGAATGACACCGGGAAAAACAATGAAGGAAATTGCGGTAAAAAACTTACCATTTATACATTACTCTCTCCGAGTCGGAGGAACTCGAAGATATGCAATTACCATTTTTAAGTCTTATTTACCAGACTTCTTCTTCTTTGAAACTACGTCGAAGATTACTGCAAGGAGAAGAACGAGACCCTTTACAGCACGCTGCCAGTTAGAGTCAACACCAAGGATTGACATACCGTTGTTAAGAACACCCATGAAGATAGCACCAACAACTGCACCACCTACTGTACCAGTTCCACCGTATGCAGAAGCACCACCGATAAAGCACGATGCGATTGCATCCATTTCGTAGCTCTGACCAACTGTTGGAGCGGCTGAGTTAAGACGGGCTGCACAAACGAGACCACAGATACCTGCGATGAATCCCATGTTTGTGTATGCAAACATCATAACGTTGTCTGTGTTGATACCAGAAAGACGGGCTGCCTTTTCGTTACCACCAATTGCGTAGAGGTAGCGTCCAGGAACTGTATTCTGTGTAAAGTAGCTGTATGCTGCAATGATTACTGCAAGAAGAATCATTACTACAGGAATACCACGGTCACGAGCAAGGAACTGTCCCAAAATTAAGATTACAATTGAAAGAACTACAAGTTTTGCAACAAAAGAACCTTTAGATGAAACTGTATAGTTCTTTTTGATTTTCTTCTGGCGGTTTACAACTTCAAGTGCAATGTAAGCCAAAATACAGATTGCTGTAATAATCAATGTAATAATTATCTGTTAAAGATCCTTTTTCTTCTTCCATAGCAAATGCTTTTATTCCAATTGAAATACCATCAATCACATTAATGTTGAATATCAAACTGAAAACAAGCAAAAATGCTACAATCTTTTTAAATTTCTTTTTCATAATGGAGACTCCCCCTTATACATACTCATATAGAATATATTTTACTATATTTTTACTAAAATAACAACATAATTTTCAAAATATTCCCTACTTCTT
>CALELJ010000288.1 GCA_937902445.1 uncultured Treponema sp.
AATAATGAAAAAGAATCTATCTGCTTAAAAAATAACTGCTAAATTTCCTCTGTCTCCCTGCACATTTCTTTTTTCAGTTCAGCAGACAGCGAAAACCCTGATGATTCGATTGACATAAAGACTGATTTTGAAACAAGGGAGCAGTATGTTCTCCTTCCGCCTGGAAAGAGATTCATAAAGATTGACCTTGCCGCATCCATTACCGGCAGACAGCCTGAGGTTCTGTGTTCATCAAGAATGGTGGAACTTCCGTCTGAGAGGGAAGACATCCTGAACATCCAGCCTGGAAAGAAAACGAACTACCCTCCACTTGTTCAGCTTTCTGGAATGAAGCAGATTCTTCATGACCACTACCTGAACCACAGACAGTCATTTTCAGAGTGAGGATCAAGATGAGCAACAAAAAACTTGCCCTGATTATTGAAGCGGACCAGGGATTTATTAGAAACACGGAAAAAGACAGCAACTTTACAGCAGAGAACAACATTCTCTTTACCGGACTTACGGAAACCTACATTCCGCTTTTGAACATGTTCCGTCGCCTTGAAGAAGAAAACATAAATTTCAGGATCGGCCTTGTAATGTCTCCGGCGCTCTGCTTTCTTCTTGATGACGCACAGATTCAGAAACAGTACATCGACCACCTTGATGCATTGACGGCACTGGGCAAGTCGGAACTCAAGCGCTGCAAAGGTTCGACTCTTGAAGGTCTTGCTGCCGAACACCTTGCAAAGATTGAACAGACAAAAATCGACTTTACGGAAACTTACGGACAGAACATTCTCGCAGCGTTGAAGGAATACGCTGACAAGGGTTTTGTTGAACTGATTCCTACAGCCGCAACATACGCATACCTTCCTCATTTTGAGGATTTTCCCGAAGCCATAAACGCCCAGGTTGAAACCGGAATCTACTCACACAGGCATTTCTTTGGCGAGACCGGTGAAGGATTCTGGCTGCCGTACCAGGCATGGTCAAAGGGATTTGAATGGACTCTTCGTTCCTACGGGGCAAACTACACTGTTGTCGACGCACGTTCAATCCTTTTTGCAAAGGACAGACCGGATTCCGGAATCTACGCACCTTTGAGGACAAGGACTTCCCTTGTTGTTTTTGGACTCGATCCTGACTGTCCAAAGGAGCTCATCGGCGACGACGGTTTTGCACAGAACGAAGTCTACCGTTCCCAGAAGCACGACATCGGTTTTGAACTGAAACAGGACCAGGTTTCAGCTTTCTTCCAGAAGAACGACACAAGAATCGAGACCGGTTTTAAATACTGGTCAAACGAAAGCGATGACGATGATCTTGTGGCATACGACAGAGACCAGGCTTCAAGACAGACAATTGAAGATGCGATTTCATTTTACGAGTCAAAGCTTGAAAAACTTGATGCTGCAAGCGAATACATAAAGGATGACAATGCGGTTCTTGTATGTGCCATTCCATCAGACATTCTTGGACAGAAATGGCACGAAGGAATCCAGTGGCTTGAAAATGTAATCCGCTGCACGGCTAGCAAACAGGGGTTCGACCTTTCCCTCTGCAAGGATCTCATTGAAAAGCAGTTCTCTTTGCCAAAGATCAACCTCTACCCATGTTCCTCAAACGGCCTTGGCTACGGAGAAGACCTTCTCGACAACTCAAACAGCTGGATGATGCGCTACGTAAGAAAGGCTACGGAACGCATGATCGACCTTACTGAACGTTTCCCTTCCGAAGATTCCCTCAAGGAAAGACTCCTGAACATGGCTGCAAAACAGGTTCTTCTGGCACAGAGCGGTGAATGGGCAATGATGCTTCATGACAGTGTTCTCACAGAGTATGTGGAGGAGCAGTTCAAAGACGAAATTCTTTCTTTCACCAAGGTTTTTGATGCACTTGCAAGCAATACGGTCAGCACGGAATGGCTTACTGGATGCGAAAAGAAAAGTCCACTGTTCCCTTGGCTCAATTACCGCGTCTACAGCAGAAAGAAGTAAAAGACGGAACCGGTTCTTCTTTTTTATTGCGATTTTTGATAAAATTGCAATGTGAAAAGAGCCTCCGTTTTATCAATTTGTTTTATCACTTCACTCATTTTTTCAGGGCGGAATTTATATGCCGCAAAAGCCCAGAAGAATAATTCCGGCAAGCAAAAAACTCAAATAGAAAAAAATGCATTCGCCTCATACCCGGAGGATTTTTCCTCACTGCTTTCAGAAGCACTTGCAGCTGCAAGAAACGGAGATTTCGAAAAGGCTGCCGGCTGTTTTGACGAAAGAATCTACGATTACAAAAAAGATGAAGCGTCAGAAAAAATTGCCCAGCGAATTGAACTCATAGGCGCGGACGTGCAGAAACAGATGCGCGAGTATAAAAAAATACAGCTGGAACGTTCCGCAAAAAAACTAAGCTTCAGCAACAGCGCAAACAGAGTTCCGCTTGAAGAATACTTTTCAAATTTTGCTACGACAATAAATAAAATTCGCGACCTTGGACAGCAGATACAATCGGCAGGAAGTTCAGGCTACCCCTACTATCTTTCAAGATTCATTCTTGGAGTAACTGAAGAAAACGACAGCGGTCTTGCTGGAACACTTGAGCTTCAGTTCAGGACGGAAGTCGGTCAGCTTCTTGATTCCGTGTGGGACAGGTGCGATGTTTCTTCTAAAATCATTGCAGGCGCACTTTCAGAAAATAAAATTTTCACAGACGGAACTTCAATGGCCGAGGCGGAAAAAGAGTTTTCAAAAATCAGGGATTACATCGATGAGCTCAGATCAATAAACGGCCTTAAAGGAAAACTGAAAACAAAAAACGTGGCTTCCCAGAAAAGCGAAAATGATTTTGCAACTTCGATGAACGCAATGACCGCAATCTGTTCCGACGGAAAAAAACTCATCCCCGCGATTTTAAATTTACAGAAGGAACTTGAATCAAATCACACGGTTCCGCAGGACAAGATCGCAAGCATAAGATCGGAAAATGACTCCTACGCATCGGCACTTGTTTCTTCCGCAAGCAACCTTTCAGCATGGGGAAAAACGGCGGCATCTTCTTCAAAACTGAATTCTTTTTACATACTTGATTCCCTTTCGGACGAAAAACTTTCATGGAAGACTCTTGCTGAAAGCTACAGGAACGCAGGATTGAAAACGGAAGCAAAATGTACGCAGCTTGCCATCTCCATGTGGGTCGCCATCGCCGACTACTATTCCCAGACCGGCACAGTTCTCTTTCAGGAAGACAATATCGCCTTTGAAAAAATCAAGGGTTACATGGAAGGAAAGGATGGAATCTATTATCCGTCACGATGCATGGCCGACCTTGAACTTTTAAAGGAAAACATCAACAGAGACCTTTCGGCACTTGAGGACTGCAAAGTAAAACTCAACAACGGATATATTTACCGCTCGAATTTCATCAAGCAGCAGGAAATAATTTCAGAGCAGTCCAGAAAAATCTCGGAACTCAAGAAGAATTTCCAGTCCACCGAGGACGAAGCAAGAGGAAGATTTCTGAAAGCTCAGCTTGCAAAAAACGAAATCGAAGTCTACTGGTCGAGGGCAAAAAGTTTCAACGACCGAAGCAACTTCCAGCAGTCATTCTCAAATTATCAGGCGGCAAGCAACGCATACACGAGACTGACGGATGATCTTAAAAATGACGGAGACATCCAGAAGGAAGTCTTTGACAAAGTTTCAGACCTTAGAAACGACATCATTGAAAAACAGCAGCCGATACTCAACAAGGAACTGCGCACCATCAAGACCCAGGCAAGGACCGCCTACTATGCCGGAGACTTTGAAAAGGCAGGAACCCATATCGGCCAGGCAGACAGCAAACGCGAGATGTGGTCCAAGCTTCTCGACATCACAATGGAGACTGATGCTGAACTTGAACGAATCCGAAATTTTGTAAACACGGCCATTGCAATCAAGGAAGGCCGAGAAATCCATTCATACGATGCAAAAGCCCCTGAGATGAGACAGAACCTTTCTCTGGCTGGAAAATATTTTGCCCAGGGTGAATCTCTTCTCAAGGAAGGGAAAAGAAACGATGCGGAAAAATATCTGAACAAGGCCTCCGAGAAAATCAATCAGGTAAAAATCTATTATCCTAGAAACAAGACTGCCAGCGTGCTTGCCCTCAGGATCACAAAAATTCTTGATCCTGAAAACTTCGAGGACATTTTCAAATCGAGGGTCAACGAACTCAAACAGGTGGACTACTCGACAAGAAATTCCATGGCGCAGGAATCCTACAGCAACCTTCTTGACCTGTACGAAATGAACGGTTCATATCCTGGACTTAAAAACATAATTGAAAGCGCGGAGTATTCCCTTGGACTCAAGCAGAAACCGGCGGACAAAAGTGTTCTTGCAAAGGCTGAAAAACTTGCACAGGAATCACAGGATCTGCTGAACAAGGCAGGCCGCGATACAATCCTCCTTGAGCAGGCAAAGACAAAGGCTCAGTCGGCCATTGAGATTGATCCTGAGAACAGCAAGGCCATCAGGGTTCTTGATGAAATAGCATTGAGGACAGGACAGCAGTCGGCAGTAGTTTTGAGCGCATCGGATGAAGCACTTTACCAGAGCGCCCTTGCAGACCTTCAGAAGAACAAGGTCTTTGATGCAAATTCAAAACTGACAAAACTTTTGCAGAACGAGGCGAATTCCCGTTCAGCAAAAATTCTCAAGCTTAAGAAAAGAATTGAGGCACAACTATGAAACTAAAGAAAATCATCACTGCATCGGTCATCTCCGCAGCCTCCATCGCACTTTCTTTTGCAGGTCCATTTTATTTTGAAGACAGTTTTGTTGCTTCCGACAGCAGCGAAAACTGTTTCTACCCTGCCGGAATTTCTTCCAGCGCAAAACAGAAAAATGCGGTTTACTTCTGGCAGGAAACAGAGGGAAACAGAATCTACATCTCATCAAAATCAAGTTCCGACGGAATTTTCTGGAATGCAAACAGAAGATTCGCTGGTCCTTTCGAATTCTCAGGAGATGTTCCGGAAATTTATTCCGTGGCAGCAAACGACAGGACAACGGTTCTTGCCGTGATGAACGAAGAAAAAATCGAGCTGTACACTTCCCAGGACAGCTTTGCTAACATAAAACAGAAGACCCTTGGCGGCGACAGGAGATTCATAGCTCCAAGAGTTTTCAGAAATTCCACGGGCGGATTCACAATATTCGCATCATATCCAGCCGAGGATTCCTTTTCATTATATTACGCCACCTCAAAAGATGGAGAGAACTGGAGCGACTTTGTGGAGTTCACGGTTCCATCACAGGTCAAGAATACATACAATCCAATCGCACCATTTCTCGCACCTTCAAAA
>CALELJ010000289.1 GCA_937902445.1 uncultured Treponema sp.
CTTCTTTCCATCGGAACGCTGGTGATATCACTGTCGTTGAAAATGATTTTACCTTCTTCTGGTTTAATTAATCCAAGAATAAGATTAAGCAGAGTTGTCTTTCCGCTTCCTGAAGAACCGAGTATTGAAACAATTTCACCTTCATTTATCGAAAGGCTGATGTCCTCAAGGATTTTTACACCGTCAAAAGATTTACTGATATTTTCAAGTTTAAGCATTCTGCCCTCCATTCCTTTTTAGGAATCATATGTTGAATCAACAGCCTTCAGTTCATTGAAGGTATCGATTTCAATGTAGTCTTCAAAACTGCACCTGCGAACAACAAGGTCAAAATCATCCTTGCAGTAATTCAGCGGAACAGTATCCCAATACCGCTCTTTTCCACCGGGAGATTCATAGACTTTCTTTAAGCACTCTGAAAGTTTCTTTCCGTCATTCTTAGTCCAGTAGGAAATTCCCACCATCTGATAAGCATTCAATCCACCAACCTGAACACCTGTAATCCTGTCCTTGTCCACAGTAAAACACCAGTCATCTGTTCTGTCGCAGGGAACACCACAGTAGTTTGACTGATACTGATATTTTGTGATGAGACTTGGATTCTTCAATATGATGTCTGATTCAAGAATATATGAATTCTCAAGGAAATACCGTGCACATATAAGGGATGCAATATTGTTGCCTTCGTTATATGCAGGATTCTCAAGGAACTTTATGTTCGGATATTTATAGAGAAGCTGGTCAAACTGTTCGCTAAGATATCCACGGACAATGATGATTTCCTCTATGCCTGCTTTGACTACGGCATCAAGAAGAGTATCGATGATACGTTCTCCCTGAACCCGGATCAAAGGCTTGGGAGTGTTCAGCGTAATCGGAACAAGACGACTGCCAAAACCGGCGGCCACAAAAACTGCGCGCTGAACTCTGTAAGGCTCAAGAGCTTCTATTCCCTTCAGGGTAATGGCCTTGTCCTGAACATAACCGTTCTCTGTAAGGTCAGCCATAATGGAATTGACAGTACCGACGGAATAACCCGTGCGCCTTGAAAGTTCCCTCTGAGAAAGATTGATTTTTTCCGCTTCCAGAATTGAAAGCACGTCAAATTCTTTTTTATTCAGCATAAAGTTAATAAATGTTCAAAATCACAAAAATGTTATGAAATTTTGAAAATTTCATAACATTTTGTAACTAAAAACTTGATTATTTTGTTCAATCAGTATACATTTTTACCAATTTTTGAACAAGGGGAAATTAAACAATGGCAAAATCAGTTTATCTTGGACTTACTGGTGATATCATCCATCCTGGAATCATCAACATCATCAACGAAGGTGCTAAGCTTGGAGAACTTACTGTCGGACTTTTGACAGACAGCGCAATCGTAAGCCACAAAAGACTTCCATACCTTACATATGAACAGCGCAAAAACGTTGTTGAAAACATCAAGGGAGTTGCCAAGGTAGTTCCGCAGGAAGAATGGAGCTACGTTCCTAACCTCAAGAAAATAAAGCCGGACTACATCATCCACGGTGATGACTGGAAGACAAATTACCTGAACCATATACGCGATGAAGTATTTGAAGCAATGAAAGAATGGGGAGGACAGGTTGTTGAAATTCCATATACCCAGGGAATCAATTCAACTGCCCTTGCCGACAACGCAAAGTCAATCGGAACAACACCAGACATCCGTCGTGCGACACTCCGCCGCCTTATCGCCGCAAAACCTATCGTTCGCATCATGGAAGCTCATTCTGGACTTTCTGGTCTTATTGTTGAAAATACTGAAGTCATGAAAGACGACGGTCTTCATACTTTTGACGGAATGTGGTCTTCTTCATTGACAGATTCTACCTCTAAAGGAAAACCGGACATCGAGGCTGTTGACCTTACTACCCGTCTTCAGTCTTTGACAGACATTCTTGAATGCACCACAAAGCCAATCATCTATGACGGTGACACAGGCGGAATTCCAGAGCACTTTGTTTTTACAGTCCGCACTCTTGAACGCAATGGAGTTTCTGCCGTAATCGTTGAAGACAAAAAAGGTCTCAAGAAAAACTCACTCTTCGGAACAGAAGCAAAGCAGGTTCTTGCAACAGAAGAAGAATTCTGCGAAAAAATTTCTGCCGGAAAAAAAGCCCAGGTTACAAAGGACTTCATGATTATCGCCCGCATTGAAGAAATCATCGCAGGCTACAGTGTAGACGAAGCAATCACAAAGGCTTTCGCTGCCGTTCGTGCAGGTGCCGATGGTGTAATGATCCACTCAAAAGACAAGAGCGGCGAAGACATCAAGGAATTCTGTCAGAAGTTCCGTGCGGAATACAAAAACATTCCAATCGTTCTTGTTCCAACAACATACAACCAGTTTACTGAAACTGAACTTGCAGAATGGGGAGCAAATGTAATCATCTACGCAAACCACATGCTCCGTGCAAGCTACCCGGCAATGCAAAAGTGTGCGGAAGAAATTCTCAAGGCCGAAAGATCCCTTGAAGTAAACGACCTCTGCATGCCAATCAAGCAGATTCTTGAACTTATACCGGGAACAAAATAATTATGAATTATGAATTATGAATTATTAAGAGGAGGAAACACAATTACCATAATTGTGAATTAAAATGATTTCACCAAAATATTTTTATGACAGTTTAGTTGCAAACGGAACGGACTTCTTTGCTGGAGTTCCGGATTCACTATTGAAAAATTTCTGTGCATACATTACAGACAATGCTCCGGCTGACAAGCATATCATCAGTGCCAACGAAGGCAGCGCCACTGCCCTTGCTACAGGCTACCACTTTGCAACAGGAAAAATTCCTCTCATCTACATGCAGAACTCAGGTGAAGGAAACATGATCAATCCTTTGCTTTCCATTGTTGATCCTGATGTCTATTCAGTACCGATGATGATTGTTATCGGCTGGCGCGGAGAACCTGGAGTCCATGACGAACCTCAGCATGTAAAGCAGGGAAAAGTTACATGCGACCTTCTCGACGCTATGAAGATTCCTTATTCCGTACTTGGAGCAGACAACTGCAACAAATGCCTGGACAAGGCCCTTGCAAAGGCATACGAGTACATAAAGGCAAATAACGCACCTTATGCCCTTGTCATCAAAAAAGGAACATTTGAAGACTACACGCTCCAGAACAACATAACAGTTGAAGCAGACATGAGCCGTGAAGAAGCAATCGAAAAAATAATGCTAAGTGCTCCCGAAACTGCAGCCTTCGTTTCTACAACTGGAATGGCAAGCCGAGAACTTTACGAACTCCGTGACAAGCACAATCAGGGACACAGCAGGGACTTTCTTACTGTAGGCGGAATGGGACACGCATCACAGATTGCCCTTTCAATCGCAATGCAGAAAAAAGACCGTACGATTTACTGTATCGACGGTGACGGTGCTTCAATCATGCAGATGGGTGGAATGGCTACAATCGGTACACGCAATCCATCCAACATGATTCACATTGTACTTAACAACGGAGCCCATGACAGTGTCGGCGGACAGCCAACAGTAGGACGCCAGATTGACCTGTGCGGAATTGCAAAGGCATGCGGTTATGAAAATGTTGTAAAGGCTTCTACAAAGGAAGAACTTGACGCAATCCTCAAAGACAAGAATACTTTTGATAAGCTTACATTTATAGAAGTTCTCGTTCGAAAGGGAGCAAGAAAGGATCTGGGGCGCCCAAAGACAACACCTCAGGAAAACAAGAAAGCAATGATGGAGTTCTTAAAATGATCAAACAGGCAGTAATTGTAGCAGGCGGTCTTGGTTCACGTTTTGGAGACAGAACCAAGCTCATGCCAAAAGGATTTATTGAAATTGATGGTATTGCAATGGTTGAGCGTTCAGTTCGTAAACTCATTGCTTCTGGTGTAGAAGAAATCATTATCGGAACAGGCCACTGCTCTGAATACTACGATGAACTTGCAAAAAAATACCACATCATAAAGACTGTACGCAACGACAACTATGAAAACACATCATCAATGGGCACTCTCGAAGTCTGCGTTCCATACATCAAGGGAGACTTTCTTCTTCTTGAAAGCGACCTGATCTATGACGCAGTGGGACTCAAGGTTCTTCACAACGAAAGCCTCAAGAATGTAATTCTTGCAAGCGGAAAGTCAAACAGCCACGACGAAGTTTACCTGAAGACAAATGAAGACGGAATTCTCTGCGACGTTTCCAAAAACAAGGAGCAGATTGGAGAACCTGCAGGTGAACTGGTCGGAATCACAAAGATCAGCCTTGACTGTCTCAACAAGATGATGGCCTACTACAAGTCAAGTCCAGACCTCATAAAGCTTGATTATGAAACAGCTCTCAAACAGGTTTCCCTTGACGGTGAAAGCGTATACCTTCACAAAATTGAATACTATGCATGGACGGAAATCGATGACGAATCCATGCTTGACCGCGCCCTTAACGAAATCTGGCCACGCATCAAGGAAAACGAAAGCCTGAACAACATCCGCCGTGAAGTTCTCCTTAACCCGGGTCCTTCAACAACAAGCGACAGCGTAAAATATGCACAGGTTGTTGCCGACATCTGCCCTCGCGAACTTGAATTCGGAAACCTTATGGAACAGATTGCAGAAGACCTTACAGCTTTTGTCGCAGATCCAAAAGACTACATCACTGTAATGTTCGGATGTTCTGGAACAGGTGCCGACGAGGCAATGGTAAGTTCCTGTGTTCCGCCGGAAGGAAAGCTGCTCGTGATCGACAACGGATCCTACGGTGCTCGTCTTGCAAAAATCGCTTCCGTTTACAACATCGACATGGACGTATTCAAGTCTTCCACATATGAACCAATCGACATCAAGGCTGTTGAAGAACAGATGAAAAAAGCAAAGTACACAACTTTTGCAATGGTTCATCATGAAACAACAACTGGCCTTCTGAATCCTGTTGCAGAACTTTGCGGCCTTGCACATAAATACGGAATGACAACCATCGTCGACACAGTTTCGTCCTACGGTGGAATGCCAATTGACCTTGCAAAAATGAACATCGATTTTGCAACATGTACATCAAACAAGCACATCGGCGGAATGGCAGGAATCGGTTTTGTAGTCTGCAAAAGATCTGAGCTTCTCAAACAGGAAGGCTGGCCGATGAGAAACTATTATCTCAACCTTCTTGACCAGTACAAGTATTTCCTTGAGACAAAGCAGACACGCTTTACTCCACCTGTCCAGACACTTTATGCTTTGCGCCAGGCAATTACAGAGACAAAAGTTGAAACCATTGAAAAGCGCTATGCAAGATTCACGGCATGCTGGGAAATTCTTGTTTCAGCCCTGG
>CALELJ010000290.1 GCA_937902445.1 uncultured Treponema sp.
TGATGGTAACCGCATTGTTGGCTTCCCTGATCTTGTCGTTGATGGCACTTCTTGTTTCATCGACAATTTTTTCCGTTGAAAGATCAGACTTGAGGCGGTGAAGAAAAATCAACCACATGAGGATGTTAAAACATATCAGGAGTATGGCGGTCAAAGCAACAACAGACATTCCAGTTATCCCGTAATATCAATGTGACGACCAAGATTTGGATCGCGGATTTCGTAAGGTTTTGGTTTTTCCACTGGAATTTCTTCCGGCACAGTTTTTTTACCGGAATTGCCTTCGTCGGCAAGAAGTCCCTGCCCGGCACCACCGCCCTGGTTCACGTCAGACTTGATGCTGTTGGAATCCTTGTTCTTGTGGGTTTCCTGTACAGTACGTGCTTTCTCGGAATCCTGCTGGGCAGATTTTTCCAAATGTGCGCGGCTTGCCATATGTGCACTTTGAATCTGAGAAGCATTCATCTGTCCCATCTTGTCCATCTGGGAATATACAGTAGACAAATCAATTGGCTGAATAGCCATCAGGCGCTCCTACATCACTAACCTGTGAAGGATCAAATTTTCCTCGTTTCACAAAGCCACCATCATAGAAGAACGTAACCTGCTTTGCCTCTGAACGAACCTCATCCATAACATCACGGACGTATATCTTTACACCAGGATAGACACTGCCGCTTGCGTTGACACAGCCGACAACCTTGAGTTCACGAAGTCTTTCGTTAATCTCATCGATTTCCTTTGTCATGGTGTCATTCTGTTCAACAAGCTCAAGTCTCTGCTGGTGGAAATTATTAAGGCTTTCTTCCTTCTCTTTTGGAAGGGAACGCCTGACTTTCTTATTGTTTTCAAGAGTCTGGATATTGAGGTCTACCTCTTCAAGCTGCTTTACAAGGTTAGACTGCATTTCCTGAAGTTCTTCCAGTCTCTTTTTCTTTCTAGGATCATAGCCGACAGCAAGGTTGGTTTCTATACCACCACCGGAAGAACCGATGTTCTTTGCAGAAATTTCTTCCGTAGCAAACAGATGGCCACCGATAATCTGGGCTCTTTTTCCCTTGAGGACAATTTTCTTCATGGCGGTAACCTCGCTGTTCATGATGTTGTCATTTACAACAACATAGTCTTCAGCGGTAACCTTGGCATTCTGGATGAAGCGGGCCCATACGGATTTAGTTGAGGTAATCTCACATTCATCACGTCCCATGACACCCTGAGAAATTACGATGTCTCCACCAGCCTCGATGTTACAGCGGCCAACTGAACCGTAGATTTCAATATTTCCGTCGGCCTTGATGTTGAAGCCATCTTCCACATCACCACGGCAGACAACAGTACCCATGTAGGTAATATTTCCGGTCTTGATGTTTACACCCTGAACTTCGTAAATTTCTTCGACAGTGATCTTGTCCCCAACAAGGGAAACATGGCCGTTTTTTTCGGCGATGACAGTCCTTCCGTCCTTATCAAGCTTTGTATTCTGTCCGATTGGAATAGGAACATCCTTTCCGTTTTTTGCCTCAAGATAGCGTCCCATGATGGTCTTTCCACCTTTACCACGGGTAGGAAGAATTTTGATTGCAAGTGGCTGGCCTTCAACGACATTCTGGATGAGGTTGAGTTCCTTGAAGTCAACCTGACCGTTGGCAGTTTCCTTAAGCTTAAGTTTGGTCCTGTCAGTCTCGAATTTGTATTCAATGTAGGCATCGGTTCCGTGCTCTGGAAGTACGGCAGAAGCAACTTCATAGGGAACATTGTAGACCGGAGAATCGACAAAGGAATTGATTTTTTCCTCATTGATTCCGGCAACAACACCCTGGGTAGAGAGCGCGTTGATGATTTTTTCAGCGGAAATATCACTGCCACCGGCAGAAGGTGCAGATACTGTAATGGTTGCCTGCATTTCATCCCTGGACAAGTCAACGGCCATGACGGCATCACCGGCAGTGATATGATTGTAAGCGCCAACCTCAACATATTTTCCATCGGTTCCAGTAGCTGCAAGCTGTTTCAAAAGATCTTCATTGAGGGATGTATTGTCAGGTCTTCTTGCCTCATTGACAAGGTTGTCAGGATCAACAGGAACGCCTGTACCAACCGGGAGCGTAACCTTGACAAAGACACCTTCCCCAAATCTTCTGATATAGAACATTCCGTCCGTATTGACAACTTCAACCTCAACAACATCCTCATCGCTGCCAGCAGCAGATACAGACTGAACTTTCTTTTTCTGAAGGATGACTGAAGAGTTTTCGTATACCTTGATTCTCCAAGGCTTCTTCATGAGACCTGCGAAACCTGCAGAACCTCTTTCAATCACTTCATATTCAAGATTCTGAATTTTTGATTCAAGCTGAACGGAAGCGTCGGCAAGACATTCATCAAGAGTATCACCGATAACCTCAACAGTAGTAATTTCCCTGTCAATCTGGAGTTTTTTTTCCAAGTCAATCCGAAGACGGTCAAGTGTTACCATGTTAACCTCTTAGAAAATACCTTTTCTGACGCTAGTAAGCTTTGCCCTGAGACGAAGATTTGCCTTTGAATGCAACTGACTGACACGGCTTTCACTTACATTCAGAACTGCTCCAATTTCACGGAACGAAAGGTCTTCGTGATAGTAGAGAACGATAACCATCTTTTCATTTTTAGGAAGTTCATTGATAGCCTGAATGATTACACGGCGGATTTCCTCACGCTCGACGATCACATCCGGGTTCAAGCTTGTAGGAGCTTCTATGCTGTCACCTATTGAAATATGTTCACTGTCATCCCCGGAATACCAGACATCATTAAGGGAAAGGACACTTGTTCCGCTGACTTTCATGACAGTGGTCTGATACTCGGCTTCAGTCATGTTCATTGCCTGGGCGATTTCAGCATCAGTAGCAGTTCTGCCAAGCTTTGCCTCAAGCTCAACAATTGTGTCTTCTATTTCGCGAGACTTCTGCCTGACGGAACGAGGAACCCAGTCAAGTTCACGAAGCTCATCAAAAATGGCTCCACGAATTCTTGTTGTGGCATATGTCTTGAATTTTACATTCTTGTCCGGATCATATTTATTGATGGCATCAAGTAAACCAAACTGCCCAAAGCCAACCAGATCATCAAACTCAACGCTTTCAGGCATACCTGTAGAAACACGTCCGGCAACCCATTTTACAAGGGGCATATACTGCTTTATAAGCTTGTCCCGAATTGCCACAGACTTTGTCTTTTTAAAGTCTTTCCAAAGCTTGAGTTCTTCACTTTCGTCTAAAACTTCTACTGCCATTTATCCCAACCCTTAATCCCTTTTTGGCAAAGGAAATCTCCTACATGTCTTCTTTTTTCAACAAGGTACGAATCGCACTTGCAATAATCTTTGAGTCCTGTTTCATGACCTCGGCACCTTCCGTCATTGCCGCACTGGCGGAAACATCACCGCCTTGAGCAAATTCAGAATCATTTATGACCGGGGCAATAGACCCATCATCATCATTATCCTTATCACCGAATTCCCCGATGTCAGGCAATTCTTCAATATCCTGGGCCCCAGAATTTTTCTTTGGTCCAGAATCATTTTTTACAACTTCATTTTCCCCGATTGGAGTTCCCAATGCAACCGGAGTAAATTCGCTTTCCTTGTTTTCAGCAGGTGCTGCAGCCACAGGTTCAGAAGGTGCTGATTCCGGCTGTACCGGAGAAACCGGCTGAGGTTCAGAAACAGGTGCTTCCGTACTGGCCTTTTGAACCGTTGCAAAAGATTTTCCATTAGAAGAAACATCAAAAGAAGGAGCCTTGTCTTCTTCCGTAAGGTTTTCATCATCAATCGTTATGTTGACGACAGAACCTGTCCTCTGCCCCGTTTTCTTAGGTCCTTCTTCCACAGAATCTGAAAGGGAAGTTTCAACCTCAAGAAATTTACCATTAACAAAATCAATGGCAAATGAGATTATGGCAAACACAAGAGCAAATATGATTCCGCGGAAAAAAGATGTCCCTGATTTATGGGTCGATATAATACTTATGAGAAATGAAAGCACAAATCCAATCACTGCGCCAGCTACAATATTTTTTACTTTGAACATGTGCATCCTCCCATTTAAAATATACTATAATTTTAAGGTAAAAAAACGATGTGGTCAACAAAAAAAACGGGACATCCCACCAAAGACGTCCCGTTTCATTTAGGTAAACCCTAAAAATCTAAATTATTACGTAAGCAGCTCGAACATAACAAGCACTTATACATCATTTATTTTTTTTTGCCGCCAATAAACTTCTTAAGGAAGTTTGATACGCCGGCATCTGTCGCAACCTCGGTCTTTTCGATTCTGCCCACAATATGCTTTAGACATACGGCAGGCTTTGAAGTCGGATTGATGGCCATGAAAGGTTTCTGTCTGATTACCGAAGCCTGAACAACAGGATCATCATAGACGAAACCAATGTATTCAACCTTGTAATTAAGGAACTGTCCTACGATATTGATTATCAGATCAGAGATCCTTTTTCCCTCATCTGCAGAGTGAACACGGTTTACAAGCAGCTTAAGGTTGATCGGACGCTGGTCAGAAAATTCAGTGGTGATGATCTTGATGATTCCGTATGCGTCGGTAATTGCAGTAGGTTCAGGAGTTGTAACAACATAAACCTCATCAGAGGCAGCGAGAAACTGGAGGACATTGTTTGAAATTCCGGCTCCCGTATCAATGATGATGATGTCGGCATTTCCGAGAGAAGCGAATTCCTTGGCAAAATAATCAAGCTCATCATTTGACAGATTCGCAATCTTTGCAAAACCGTTTGCACCGGCAATGAACTTGAACCCAAATTCAGTATCGATGATAATCTCATTCATTGTCTTTTTGTGGTTCAGCACATGCATGAGATTGTACTGTGGAACGACGCTCAAAAGAACATTGACATTTGCCATTCCAAGGTCACCGTCAATGAGGATTACCTTTTTCCCAAGCTGGGCGTAGGCGATGGCAGTATTCACCGCAATGTTGGTTTTTCCAACACCACCCTTTCCGCTTGTTATCGCTATGATTCTGGTCTTGTGATCACTACCAGATATATTGAAGTTATTTTCATTCATTAAAGCACGAAGTTCTTTTGCCTGTTCTTCCATTTTGATATTCTCCCGCGGACATTTTCCGGTCTATCTTGCCGGAATGCTAAATACAAAAACCGCTTTCTTCTTTATCGGAAAGTCCGAGTCGTTTTTCAACATCTTTCTGATCAAATTTCAAGCCCACAAGTCTGTTTATAAACCACATCGGATCAGCACGCTGGATCGTATTCATTACTTCCTGTCCAGTAGTTATCCATGACACGTTTTTCTTACGTTCGGAAAGCACACTGATGACACGTCCAAATGATTTTGTCTCATCACATTTTGTAATGATGACACTCTTGAAATTGAATGCTTCGAAGTTCCGGATTATATTCTCAAAATCTTCTACGCTTACACCTGCAGATACGGTAAGATATACACTTTCATGGATATTCTTGACATCAAGCAGAGTGTGCATCTTGGCAATATTTTCATAGTCATTGGGACTGTAGCCTGAAGTATCTACGAAAATGTAGTCGGAATTTGAGGCGTAACTTTCATAAAGTGTCTTTATCTCCTCGGAATTCTCCGCCTTGTCTACCTGCACGGAAATAAGTTCCGCCCACCTTTTCAACTGCTCTGCGGCGGCAACACGCATTGTATCAGTTGTGATCATGCGGATTCTTGGAGGAAATTTATAGTTTTCCTTATGCTTCTTGAAATCAACGGCAATACTTGCTCCCATTTTTGCAAGTGTAGTTGTTTTTCCAACTCCCGTAGGACCAACAAGGATTACAACGCGGGGAGGAACATTCACTTCTGGTTTTGCGACGGGTATGCTTTCCGCAATCCATTCAACCACTTTCTGCTGAACGTAATCAAAATCATTGAGCTCATCAATTGAGAATTCTGACTTCATCCTTTTGCAGATGTTGTTCCTGTATGTCTTGGAAAATCCGTTATCTTCAAGCACATCACGAATTTTTGAAATGGATCCGTGCTCGCCTTCAGTAGTTGTAGCCTGAACAACAGCATTCATCTGATCCGTCATTTTATTGCGGAAATCTTCCATCTGCTTTGCTATCTGGGCAATCTGAAGTGCATTTGTAACGCTTGAAGACTGGGATTTTAGAATATCATCACGGCTGTCGATAAAACCTGCATCGATACCCTTGTTTTCCCTGGATGAAAGAGCAGCGGCCATTGCAGGATATCCACCGGTGGAAGACATTCTGTTCTGCAGGGCATCTCCACGTCCATATGGAAGATTACCTGCGGAAGAAGGTCTTGCAGGAGGAAGTTTCAGAATATAGGAAAGTTCAACAACATCCCTCTGAAAAAAACCCAGGAATCCCGGCTTAAGTTTTCTTCTGGAGCTGATTACCTGAAAATCAGTTTCCGGCCCATGAAGGTCACGCATTTTGTCAAGGCAGTCCTGTCTTGAGGAACCTTCGATGGTCTTTATGTCCTCACTTTTTGAATAATCGCTATACATTTATCTCTCCAATGGATTCAACCTGAATATTTGAACCGGCATTTACGACTTCTGGAATTGAAAGAACTATGAGGCCTGGCATTTCCCTTTCCGTTGCGTATTTTACAAGACGCCTTACTTCAGCAGGACAGAGAATTACAGGCGGAACATTTGCATACATCTGATGGGCCTGGGCTACGGCACTGCTTACGGCGGTAATGAAATTTCTTCCATCGACAGGATCAAAGGCAACCATAGGTCCGATTCCCATCTGAACCGTTGAGTGGTCAAGGATGTTCTGACACAAAGACTGTGAAAGGTTCAGAACGTGGAGAACCTTGTTTTCATCGACAAACTGCTGGCAGATCTGGGCACCAAGAGCTTCTCTGACTTTTTCCGTAAGTTCCCAAGGATTTCTCGTAATCTTGCCGTAATCTCCCAATGTCTCGAGAATGGTAACCATGTTTCTGATGCTGACGCGCTCTTCAAGGAGATTTCTGAGGACAGCCTCGATTTCTCCATATGTGAACCTGTCTGATCCGGTGGTAACTTCATCGACGACAACGTTGTTCTGCTTCTTGATTTCTTCAAGAATTGCACTGACGCTCTGACGGCTGAGAATTTTCGCAGCATTGCCACGAATAAGTTCAGTAAGATGTGTGGCAATAATTGTAGGAGCATCGATTATGGCATAACCGGCCTTTTCAGCCTCAAGTCGCTTTGTTTCAGGAAGCCAGATGGCATCCATTCCAAAGGCAGGATCCTTTGTTTTCTCACCCACCATTTCCCGGTCTTTGGAAACTCCGCCAGTATTGAGGCACATGAAATGCCCCATCTTGAGCCTTCCCTTTCCAACTTCTATACCGCGGATCTTGAAGGAATATTCTTCCGGCTGCAAGGCCATCTGGTCCATGATATGGATCGGAGGGATGACAAGACCAAGATCAAGGGCTGGCTCACGGCGGAGTCTCTTGACGCGGGACATAAGTTCAGCCCCCTTCTCGTTGTCAACAAGAGGAATGAGGGCGTATCCGATTTCAAGAGAAAGATCATCAAGCTTAACGACAGGAGAAATTTCATCGCTGCCACCTTCAGATTTTTGAGGTGCATTTTTGGCTGCCTCTTCCTGAAGAACTTTCTGCTCCTCTTCCTTTTCTCTGGTCTTTGTAAACCTGTAGCCGATGAAGATGAAAAGAAGTCCGATCGGGATGAGTACAGCGGAAGAACCATTATGGAAAGCAAGACCAAGAACGACAAAGGCAGCACCAACAATGATGTAGATGGTTCCGCTTGTAGTAAACTGCTTCTTGAACTGATCCGTAAGAAGATCATCATCATTGCTTCCGGTAATAAGCATACCTGTTGCAAATGAAAGGAGAAGAGCCGGAACCTGAGACATGAGTCCGTCACCGATGGTAAGACGGGTATATGAGTTGAAGGCATCCCCAAGACCTGCACCGGCCAGGGAACCTGTTATGACGCCACCGATAAGATTCACTACCGTGACGAAGATACCGAATTTTACGTTTCCGCTGACGAATTTAGAAGAACCGTCCATAGCGGAATAAAAATCAATTTCCTGACGAAGCTGCTTGATCTTGAACTCAGCTTCCTCTTCCGTAATGGCACCGCTGTTCATCTGGTTCTGGATGACAAACATCTTGTTGTTCATGCTGTCCAAGGTGAATCTGGCAGTAACTTCAGAAACACGGTCAGCACCCTTCGTAATAACGATGACCTGGAGTACAGTAATGATGATGAAAATGATGAAGCCGACGACAAGATTGTTACCGGCAACAATATCAGCAAAAGCCTGAACCATCTCGCTCTGGTCAGAAAGATGGGCAACACCGGACCTTACCGGATGGACAAGAATGTTTCTTGTAGAAGAAATGTTTATGGCGGCTCCAAAAAGAGTGCTTATAAGAACAAGTCTAGGAAACGACGTGAAATCCGCAGACCTTTTCAAGTATACGACTGTCAGAAGAACAATGAATGAAAGGGCAAGATTAAGAACCATTGCAATATCAATGGCAGTCTTTCCCAGTGGAATGAATATGAACAGTGCTATAACAATGAGCATCACGGCAACAAAGTTACCTGATACGACCTTAACAAATGCACTTCCTGAGTTTCGCTTTTCCGGCATTGAGTCCCCACCCTTAACTTAAAAGCTTGTCTGAACAGCAAGAGAATATAGTCTTAGAATTATACAACAGTTTCTGAAATTTGGAAACGCTATATATGGAAAAATTAATATTTTTTTAGTGGCAATGGCTGCCGACCGTTCATTTGAGATATTCGGGAAAGTGTCAAACTAACGTTCGTTTTGTTTCTCCATATATCCGATATGTGCGTAGATATCAGCGACGACACGCAGGTACTGTGCCGGAATAATGTCACCCACATCATAGTGGGAATAGAGGTCACGCGCCAAAGGTCGGTTTTCAACAATCGGAACATCATTTTCCCGGGCAATATCCTTGATTCTCTGGGCCGTATTGTCAGTACCCTTTGCGTTAATCATAGGAGCATCGGTTGCGGCACTGTCCCATTTAAGGGCAACTGCAAAGTGAGTCGGGTTTGTGATGACAACATCAGATTCCCTTACAGCTTTAGGCATGTTTGCCTTGAGCATTTCCTTCTGGGCCTGCTCCAGCCTTCCCTTCACTTCAGGATCTCCTTCCTGTTCCTTGAATTCTTCCTTGATTTCCTGCTTTGACATCTTCATCTGCTGCTTGAATTCACGGCGCTGCATCACATAGTCAAAGACACCGATGACCACAAGAATCACGGAAGCAGTTATCATAAGTTTGGCGACCATTCTGGCAACAACCGTCATGGCCATGTATATTCCGCCTGTATGAAGAAAATCAAGGGTAGTATCCAGGTCCGACTTTATGAAGAAATAAGCTACGGAACCAATGATCACCAGCTTGAGTATGGACTTGACGATATTAAAAAGACCAAGCATGGAAAAAAAGTTTTTCTTGAAATACTCACCAAACTTCGGGAGTATTTTTGAAAAATTGAATTTGATCGGTTTTGTCGTAAAAAAATATCCCTTGTTCTGGATGAGGTTCACGACGATGGCGGCAATCACACCGATCGCACCAAGCACCATGGTTATGGGAACCAAAGTGGAAACAAAGAGATAGAAGAACTTATAGTCCCTGACATTTCTGGAAGCGGCATTGTTGAAGTAAAAGGTCATCATGACAATGATCTTGTTGAAAATCCATGGTCCCATAAGAACCAGCGCAAGGGTAACAAAGAGAAGAACAATGGAACCATTGAGATCCTGGCTTTTTGCGACACGACCTTCCTCACGGGCCTTACGGAGTTTTGACTCTGTAGCTTCCTCTGTCTTGCCCTCGTCTTCCGGACCAAACCACTGGAGATCTATCTGACTCATCACAGACCTCCGCCGGAAATTCTTGTCATCATGCTCTGGATTTCCTTGAAGCCTGCGTAGATGCTTTCATTGAAAAACTGTCCGAAATGCGGAAGAAGAACGGTTATCAGGAAAAAAGATACAAGCATGAGAATCGGAAAGCCTTCAGAAAGAAGGTTCATCTGAGGTGCAGCCTTGGTGAATATTCCCATGGTGACATTTATAAGGAAAAGTGATCCCATAATCGGAAGAGCGATGATCATGGCATCCTTAAAAAGCATTGAAAGCGAGGTCATCATGAATCTGGCAAAGAAGTCGGAATTATTGATGATGGCAAATGCATTCATGCTTTTGAAACTTGCAGTCAGACCATCACAAAAGAGGGTCTGGAACCAATGGTTCTGCAGGAAAACTATCATAGCAAGAAAATTGAAAAACTGACCCATAAGAGGATTTTCGACCTGGCTAAGGGAATCATAGACTTCACTTGCACTCAATCCCATCTGAAAGGCAAAGAACTGACCTGCGGTTGAAAAGGCCGCAAAGATTATCTGTATGTAGAAACCAAGGATTATGCCTATCATCCCCTCGCCTACAAGAAGAAAAATATACTCCAGGTTGAAACTGCCCTGTGGAGAAATGTAGGACCTGTAGTCTGCGTATGTTCCCTCAGAAAGAGAAAGGACAGGAAAAATGAAATATGCCATATACAGAGCAAGGGCAATTTTTGCCATGCGGGGAACTGTCCGCGACGAAAGAAGAGGAAGAGACATCATGACAGTAAAGCACCTGAAGACAACAAGAAGAAAAACAGGTGCATTTGAAACTATACGTTCAAGCATCGCGTTTCACTTTCCAGGAACCTTACTTTGCAAAGGCCGGAATCAGTTCAAGAATTTTCATGAAATAAGTCGCAGTAGAACTGAACATCCAGCCGCCAAGAAGTGCGATGACAACAAGAATTGTCAAAAACTTCGGAAGGAACGTAAGTGTCTGTTCCTGGATGGATGTAGTTGCCTGAAGGATGGCTATGACAAGACCAACTATCAAGGCTGAACCTAAAACAGGAGCGCACATTTTGAAAACCTGCCAGATGCCACCCTGGACCAATGTCTGTATGTCAAGAATATTCATAGTTTACCCTCACTTTATTACGCTTAGGAAAAGCTGCTGTGTAAGAAGATTCCAGCCGTCAACAAGAACAAAAAGCATAAGCTTGAAAGGCATTGAAATCTGAACAGGAGGAAGCATCATCATACCCATACTCATGAGGATACTTGATACGACCATGTCTATTACGATGAACGGAATGTATAGAAGAACACCAATCTTGAAAGCTACCGTAAGTTCATGAAGGATATATGCAGGAACAAGTACGAAAGTTGGAATTTCTGAAAGGTCCCTTGGTCTGTTGTCCACACCAGGATTGTCCCTGTCGGCAACCATTTTGTTGTAGATCTTGAGAAATGTCCTCAGTGAAGAAGTATCACCGTTCATCTGCTTTGCCATAAAAAGCCTTATTGGAGCTTCAGCCTTGGAATAGGCCTCCTGAATTGTTATTTCATTGTCAGACAGAGGCTTGAAAGCATCGTCATAGACTGTACGGAACGTAGGCCACATGCAGAACAAAGTCATGAAAATTGCAATTCCATTAAGCACGGCTGTAGGAGGAACCTGCTGAAGTGACAGGGCACGTTTGATGAAGTCAAGTACAATTGAAAAACGAAGGAAGCATGTCATCAATATGAAAATGCTTGGAGCAAGTGTAAGCAGCGTAAGCATGAGCAGAAGCTGAACACTGAATGCAACCTGGTTTCCTGTTCTTGGAGAAGTTGCGCTGAAAGAAATGTTTGGAAAATCAACACCTGTGATGTTTCTTGTCATTTCAGTATTACCCTGGACACTGCGGTTGTAGTCTACGGAACCATTGGCCTGGGAAGACAGAGGGAAAACGCATGAAAGACAGATTAGAGATGCCACTACAGCACGGAGGATTCTTTTTCTCATTGTTCATCTCCAGTATTGATTTTTCTGTTTTTCAACGCATCTATCAGACTGCTTGTCGTCGAATCAAAAATTCCCTCAGACTTTCCGCTTTTCTTTGCGGAATTCTGTTCCGGCTTTTTCTGCGAAGGCATGAACATTTCAAGAACTTCTGCAAAAGACTTGGCCTTGAACTGATTGGTCGTCTTGTCTGAATGGAGATTCATTGCATTTATCAGTTCCTTGTCATCGATTTCAGCAATAAGGTTGACGGAACTATCTGAGACACCAACAAGATATGCCCTGTCTATCAAGGTCACAACCTGGATGCTTTTTCCCGGACTCAATGTAATGCCGGAAACTCTTCTCAGGAACGGATCATTTTCCGCAGCCGGACTTATGCTCTTCTTGAAAAGCCTGAAAACAAAGTAGATGGCGGCAATAACTATGGCAAGGACAATGATCATCCTAACAAATGCCCAGAATCCGCTTACAGGCTTCTGTTCACCTGCAACATTCTCAATGTCCTGGAATGTGAAATTTGATTCTTCTATCTGTGACTGAGTTAAATTCTGATTTTGACTTTGGTTTTGATTTACGGAAGAATCCGAAGACTGCGCAAAAATCATTCCTGCGCAAACAACAAAAAGGGCCAGTACAGCCCGTAACTTTTTTGAGTAATTCATTTCCCCACCCTGAATGG
>CALELJ010000291.1 GCA_937902445.1 uncultured Treponema sp.
TGGGTTTATGCCAGATTTCAACTTTCAGCCTCTGAACAGAAAGCAGAGCGCGTGAGACAGGATGCTATAAAAGAAGCTGAAGCTCAGAAAAAAGAGATTCTTCTTCAAGCAAAAGAACAACTCATTCAGGACCGTAATCAGCAGGAACGGGAGAACCGTGAACGCCGCACAGAACTGCAGCGTTATGAAAGCCGTGTCAGCAAAAAGGAAGAACTTTTGGACCAGAGGGCCCAGGAGTTTGACAAAAGGGACAAGGAATTTGCAGCCCAGACAGCAGACCTTCAGAAAAGATCTGAGGTTCTTGCAGAGAAGGAAACAAACCTCCGCTCTGAACTGGAGCGCATTTCAGGTCTTACGGCAGAAGAAGCAAAGGCACTGATCATCAAGAATCTTGAGAACGACGCACGCCACGACGCACAGGCACTTCTCAACAAGATTGATCAGGAAGCACAGGTAACAGCAGAAAAGAAAGCTCAGGAAGTTCTCGTTGCAGCAATTCAGCGCATCGCAACAGAAACAACAAGCGACATTACAGTTGCCACAGTTTCACTTCCAAGCGATGAGATGAAGGGACGTATCATCGGTCGTGAAGGCCGCAACATCCGTTCCCTTGAGACTCTTACAGGTGTAGACATCATCATCGATGATACTCCGGAAGCAGTTGTAATCTCATGCTTTGATCCTGTACGCAAGGAAATCGCACGCGTTGCCCTTGAGCGACTCATCATCGACGGACGCATTCATCCGGCCCGCATCGAGGAAATCGTTCAGAAAGTTACACGCGAAATCCAGCAGAAAATCTACGAAGAAGGTGAAAGGGCTCTCTTTGATCTTGGCATCCACAACATGGGCCAGGAAGCAATCCGTGCCATCGGCCGCCTTTATTTCCGCACAAGTTACGGACAGAACGTGCTCACACACTCAAAGGAAGTTGCTGAACTTGCAAGCATCCTTGCAGCAGAAGTTGGAGCAAACCGCGAACTTGCTAAACGTGCAGCCCTTCTCCACGATATCGGTAAGGGTGCTGAAAACGACAGCGACCAGAACCACGCAGAAGTCGGTGCTGAAATGGCACGCAAGATGGGTGAAGATCCACGCATCGTAAACGCCATTGCTGCCCACCACAACGACTGCGAGGCACAGACAATCGAAGCTGTAATCGTTCAGATTGCAGACGCCATCAGTGCCGCACGCCCGGGTGCTCGCCGCGAAACTGTAGACAACTACGTCAAGCGTCTTGAAAACCTTGAGGAAACAGCAAGAAAGTTTGCCGGTGTTGAACAGGCTTACGCAATTCAGGCTGGACGTGAACTCCGCATCCTTGTCAACAACGAAAAGATTCCTGATGACCAGGTAAAGGAACTTGCAAAGAACATTGCAAAGCAGATCGAAACAGATCTCCGCTACCCTGGAAGAATCAAGATCACAATGATCCGAGAAACACGCATCGTCGAATACGCACGTTAGTGCATATTTGCTTGAATATGCACGCTAAAAGATAAGGACTGTTCGTTCCAACGGACAGTCTTTTTTTTATGGGTTTGTTCTATTTAAGATATCTTTTGAAGCCTGGATGGATTTCAACAAATTCATTGACAGCTTCATCATAGGCTTCAAATTCGCATTCAAAGATCTCGAAGGCACCGTCAAGGAAGTACAGGTCAACGGGAGTATACCCCATGAAGTTGATTCTGTTGATCATGAAATCAACACGATAGCGTTCCACACTGCGGTGAAGAATATAGGTAATGAAGTTGGAGCAGACAAAAACATTTTTCTGGAAAAATTCCTGGGGCTCCTTTTCCATAGGCAGCGGGCCAAAAGCAAATTCAATGGGAAAGTTCCGGCTGCGGGAGAAAGCCTTTCTGTTGCCTATGTGTCCAACGGCAGCTGCGACATTTTTTCTGATTCCGTAGACAAAATGAGAATCCTTGTTTCCAGCGTAATCCAGAAGATTCTCAACGGTCTTTCTTTCAGATTCAGCACATGGAACCGCAATGACCGCACACCTTGATTTTTTACCATCAAGGGTAACCATGTAATCATTGCTTTCAAGATCCAGAACAGGCTCATAGCGGGCCATGTTTTTTTCTTTTGAAAGCGAGAGCCCTAAAAAAGTATCATCATCAAGATATGTGCTTATGGCTGAATGGACGTATGTAGTTCCGTCGGGAACTGAACCGAAAATCCTGATAGGCCTTCTGAGAAAATTTCCAGGTCTCAAGGTTTTATCGTAGATTACATCATAGAGACGAATGAAAACGTAGGATTCACTTGAAAGCTGTTTTTCCGTAAGGCTGTCATTTATGTGTATGGAATTCCGCCGGTTTTCAATCTTTCCCGATGCACAGGATACTAAAAAAAGAGAAGCAAAAAGAAATGCTATGGAAAGATTTTTTTTCATGGTCTTCAACACCGGTGCATCTGATTTTTTTCAAAGGCGAAGATATATTATATGGAATCTCGGAAAATTTCAATTTTCATGAATGTGAAGCGGAACAAAAAAATGCAGTCTAGAATCCAAGGGCATCCATATATTCACTCTGGAAACTTTCATCTGATGCAAGATTAATTACGATACAGCCAACAGCAGTTTTTTCGGCTATCCTTCTCAAATTTTCGTCAAACAAAAGCATAGAAGCTCCCTGGAGGGCACCATTCCCTATGGAAATCACATTGTCTTCAAAAAAATCAGGAATCATTCTGGTGTTCTTTGCTTCTACCGGATCAAGCTGTGTTCCGAAACCGCCTGCAAGATAAAGAACGGGATCATTTATTGAAACGCCGCTTTGGGCAAGCATCTTGAGGCCGCAGCAGACAGCTCCCTTTGCAAGCTGAAAATTCCTTACGTCGCCTCTTGAAATCCAGACCTTGTCAGAAAGGTAGAAACGTTCCATTTTTTCATCGCGGAAACTTCCGTCGACATTAAGGATGCCCCCGTCAAGGAAAGATGAAACTGCGCTTACAAGGCCCGTTCCGGAAAGGGAAATTCCATCACCACCTCCAATCACACTGGCTTCAGGTTTTCCATCATTGAGGTGAAATTTTGCAATGGCACCCTTGCAGGCGGAAGATCCGCAATCGATGCCAAAGCCCTCAAAGGCAGGTCCTGCGGCAGCGGAGGCACAAAATATCCTGCCGCTTTCCGGATCACTCACGCACATTTCGCAGTTTGTTCCAAGGTCGGCCAGAAATCTTGTCCGCTCACTTTTTCTGTGAAAGCCCGAGGCGATCATTGCACAGACCATGTCTCCGCCAATGAAGGCCGCTGCCGCAGGTGCGATGTAGACTTTGCAGCTGCCGGCAAAAAACTCAGGCCCAAATATTTTTTCGGCATCAATCTCGATACCAAATTTTGATTCCGGTATGAATGGATGGCAAGCAAGGGAGCTTACACTGGTTCCGCAGAAAAGAGATTCCATTACCGTATTGCCGGCAACTGTGATTCCCTTAAGTTCCGCACGTCCGCGTCTTTTTTCCGAAAGAATTCCCTGGGCCACAAGCATTGCTCTGGAAATCATTTCACGGACACAGGCCACTATGGCTTCATTGAGTTTTTTAAAACCACCTTCCTTCATGGAAAAAGATATTCTTGTGATTACATCATTTCCATAAGCGGTCTGTGGATTTTTTTCGCCAAACGAGCACAGAAGCATTCCGTCAGAAAGGGCATAAGCACGGCAGGCTACGGTAGTGGTTCCAATGTCAAAGGCAAGGCCAACGGCATTTCCCGCAAAGGCACCAGAGCATGGAACAAAATCCGCGTTCATGGATTCCGTCTGTACGATGAGACCTTCCTTATCTGAACCATCACCGGGACAAAGACCGCAGTGGGAACAAGTCCTGCATATCATGTATAAGACTATACCCTCTGGATTTGAAAATTGCAATTTAACCGTATATGGTTTATCATTATCTTTCGGAGATTTTTCTCCATACAAAACATAAGGAAGGAAACTTAAATGAAGAAAATTACAAAGTTCACTCTTGCTTTTGCAGCCCTCGCACTTGCAGGAACAACAACATTTGCAAAACCAAAGAAGCAGAAGGTTATCAAGATCGGTGCTATCCAGCTTGTTGAACATCCGGCACTGGACGCTTCCTACAAGGGATTCGTAGACGGACTCAAGGCAGCAGGATACGAAGACGGAAAGAACATCAAGCTCATGTATGAAAATGCACAGGGTGAACAGTCAAACTGCGTTACAATCGCAGACAAATTCATTTCACAGAGATGCGACATCATCTTCGCAATCGCAACACCAGCAGCACAGGCAGTGGCAAACAAGACTGAAACAACACCAATTCTCATCACTGCAGTTACAGACCCAAAGACAGCAGGTCTTGTTGAATCAAATGAAAAGCCTGGAACAAACGTTACAGGTACATCTGACCTCACACCATGTGCGGCACAGATCCAGCTTTTGAAGAAGCTTCTTCCTGACGTAAAGAAAGTTGCAATGCTCTACTGCTCAAGCGAAGAAAACTCACGCTTCCAGATCAACCTTGCAAAGGCAGAATGTGACAAACAGGGACTTACATACGTTGACGCAACAGTTTCAAACACAAACGAAGTTCAGCAGGTTGTACAGAGCCTTGTTGGAAAAGTTGACGCAATCTATACACCTACAGACAACATGATCGCATCGACAATGGCTACCGTTTCACTCGTTACAACACCGGCAAAGATTCCTGTAATCACAGGTGAAGACGGAATGGTTCAGGGCGGCGGTCTTGCAACATACGGAATCAACTACTACGAGCTTGGAAAGCAGACAGCAAAGATGGCTGTTGAAGTAATCAACGGAAAGAAGCCAAGAGACATGCCTATCCAGTACCTTGACAAGTGTGACTTCACATACAACAAGGAAACTGCAGCTGCTCTTGGAATCACAATTCCAGCTGACCTTTTGAAGTAATCCACCGGAACTTATTACAGGGCTGTCCAGAATCGGGCAGCCTTTTTTTTTCAAAAATCCGTTCTGAATGCCATTTCATTAAACAAATCTTTATTTTCTAAAGTCTTTCAACAATTGTTTTTTTCCACTAAACTCCATTCAGACATTTATCTGTTCAGAAGAAATCTCCATGCCCTGTGCTTTATGAGGTTTCATCAAAGGATATTGAAATGAAAAAGTTTAACGCCATTGTTCTTGGAACAATTCTATCTGGTTCACTGGTTCTCTCCTCATGCTCAAAGGGAGAAAAAAAAGAGACTTTCAATCTGTTCAACTGGACGTACTACACTCCCGACTCAGTCCTTGAAAAATTCGAAAAGGAATACAACTGCATCGTAAAGACAGACTACTTCGATTCAAATGAAGTGATGTATTCAAAGCTGCGTGCCGGAGCAAAGGGTTATGACCTTACGATTCCTTCTTCCGACTACACGTCAATCATGATCAAACAGGGAATGGTTCAGAAGATCGATCATTCACAATTTCCAAATTCAAAATACATAAATCCGGATGCGCTTTTAAAGGCAAAGGATTACGACCCGGACATGACCTGGTCAGTTCCATACTGTCTTGCCGCAAACGGAATTGCAGTAAACAAGACAAAGGTCAAGGAATACGAGCACTCATATGATATTTTCAAGAGAAAGGATCTTGCAGGCCACATGACAATGATGGATGACATGCGCCTTACTATCGGAAGTGCCCTCAAATACCTGGGCTATTCGCTGAACTCAACCGATGACAGGGAACTCCGCCAGGCGGCAGACCTTGTAAAGAACGAGTGGCTTCCAAACCTTCTTAAATTTGACGCGGAAGGATTTGGAAAGTCATTTGCCTCTGGAGATTTCTGGGTTTGCGACGGATATGCGGAAATTGTCTACGGAGAAGTTCCGGAAGAACGCCAGGAAGAAACCATCGACTTTTTTGTTCCTGAAACAGGCTCAGGCGCCTACCTTGATTCCATGGTCATCCTTAAAGACGCAAAGCACTGTGACCTTGCAATGAAATTCATCGACTTCAGCCACAGACCTGAAATCTACGCGGAATTTCTTGACGCATTGAGATTCCCGCCATACATCAACATGGAAGCCGCCAAGTACACCACAAGAAAACCGATGTACGGTCCTGAAACCCTGAAAAAAGTTGAACTTAAAATGGATGTTGGAGACGCTCTGCAAAAGTACGATGCCCTCTGGCAGGAAATCAGGTTCGCGGCGGAATGACAGAAACAATGGAAAAAAAAATCTTTCTGGCAGTCCTTTTTTTTATTTTTCACAAAATAATTTATATGAATGAAAAACAAGATAAAAGACTACAGCCAGACCGGAAATCATCCTGACATCCGGGAACTTACACTTGCCAATGGAATTGCCTACCCAAGCGATGAGGAACTTGTCATGCTGATCCTTGGCCGGGGAACAAAAGACAATCCCATTGACCAGCTTTCAGAAAAAGTGCTTCAGGCAATAAACTCAAGCAACGAAGACAACCTTATGGAAAATCTTACCGCCATAGACGGCATGGGCTCATCCAGGGCTCTTGCAATCTCAGCCGCCATTGAGCTGGGCAGACGGCGTAAAGGATTTCTCCATTCCATAATCCATCAGCCTAAGGATGTGGTTCCGTACATAAAGCACTACAGCCTTATGAAATCTGAACACTTCATCACCATAACCACAAACGGTGCCCACGAGATCATCGGGACTAAGGTCGTTTCCATCGGAACTGTAAGCCGTGCGCTGATCCACCCGAGGGAAGTTTTTGCCGATGCGGTTTCCCAGCACGCCTCTGGAATCATCTGCTGCCACAACCATCCATGCAACCAGTGCTATCCAAGCAACGCGGACATAGAATCCACAAAACAGCTTCACAAGGCCGCTTCCATTTTAGGAATCTCATTTCTGGACCACATAATCATAACCCGTGACGGATATTTCAGTTTTCTTGAACATGGAATGCTTGAAAAGGACAGTACATTTGCCTAATCGACGAAATATGGTTATATTTTTTCTATGAAATTATATTCCAGAAAACAGACCATGATATATTGCGTGTCGTCCGCCCTGGCAGCGGGAATTCTTGTGGCACTTTGTTTTGGCTTTTTACATGCGGAACCTAAAAACGCATCCATAGTTCCGGCTGAATCAATCCCTATGGAAGAGACGGACGCACTTGCACTTGAGGCAGACATGCCATCCATCAATGTTGCAAACGACAGCTCCAGCTACACACAGGACGAACTTCAGAACATTTCGGTTTACGAAAAATGCAATGAGGCTGTAGTAAACATCACCACACAGACAATGGGATACAACTGGTTTCTTGAGCCTGTCATAACGGGCAGCGGTTCAGGTTCAGGAAGCATCATAGACAAGCGCGGATACGTAGTCACCAACTGCCATGTCATAGAAGACGCAACCACAATCAACATTTCCCTTGCCGACGGAACAAGCTACGAAGGCCGGGTAATCGGAAAGGACATTGAAAGCGACATTGCCGTGATAAAATTCGATCCGGATCCAAAGGCTGAACTCAAGACCATCGATTTTGGAAATTCCGACATTCTTAAAGTAGGGCAGAAAGTCATTGCCATCGGAAATCCTTTTGCCCTTGAGCGAACCATGACGACAGGAATCATTTCAGGTCTCGGGCGTCCAATCCAGTCAAGCAACAACGTGATCATCCGCAACATGATTCAGACTGACGCTGCCATCAACCCTGGAAATTCCGGAGGGCCGCTTCTTGACAGCAAGGGACGCATGATCGGAATCAACACGATCATCTACTCGAAATCAGGTTCATCAAGCGGTGTCGGTTTTGCCATTCCTGTAAGCACAGCCCGCCGAGTAGTCCGTGATCTTCTTGCATACGGCAAGGTTAACCGTGGAACAATCCAGGCCTCTTTTGTCCAGAACACAGGTCGCATCGCAGCCTACGCTGGATATAAAATTTCCACAGGGCTTCTTGTAAACAAAGTCCGTTCGGGCAGCAAGGCAGCTCAAGGAGGTCTCAAAGGCGGAACAAAGGCAGTCCAGTACGGTACCTTCAATCCCCAGACAATCTATCTGGGCGGAGACATCATCACGGAAGTCAACGGCATCAAGATAGACCGGCTGGCCGACTACTACAGCGCCCTGGAAGACAAGAAACCTGGAGACAAGGTGAACATCACGGTTTACCGTGACGGTCACAGCATCGGCCTTACAATAGAACTGGAAAACTGACATGAGAGAATTCAAGGTAGTATCAGATTATGAACCAAGCGGAGACCAGCCGGAAGCAATCGCAAAGCTTGTGGAAGGTTTCAAACGCGGAGACAGGTACCAGACCCTCAAGGGCGTCACTGGTTCAGGAAAAACATTTACAATGGCAAAGATTGTCGAGGCTGTACAGCGCCCTACCCTGATCATCAGCCACAACAAGACTTTGAGTGCACAGCTATACCGCGAGTTCAAGACATTTTTTCCAAACAATGCCGTTGAATATTTCGTAAGCTACTATGACTACTATCAGCCTGAAGCCTATGTTCCGGCCAGAGACCTATATATAGAAAAAGATTCATCTGTAAACAAGGAAATCGACAAGCTTCGCCTTGCCGCAACCTATGCCCTCATGGAACGCCGTGATGTAATCATCATTGCGACGGTCAGCTGCATATACGGTCTTGGCATGCCTGACCTTTACAAGGAAATGAGAATCCAGTTTACAAAAGGTGAGGAAATAGACAGCCACAAGCTTGCCCTGAAACTTTCTGCAATCCAGTACCAGAGAAACGACATGGTCTTTGAAAGAGGAACTTTTAGAATCCGCGGAGACGTTATTGAAATCTTCCCACCATACATGGAAACAGATGAAGCCTACAGAATAGAACTTGATTTTGACGAGGTAACAAGAATACGCCGTTTTGATGTAATGAACGGCAATACAATAGAAGAACTTGATGAGCTATACCTCTACCCTGCAAAACACTTTGTCGTTCCTCAGGAGATGATGGGCAGCGTCTGCGAGAAAATCCAGAAGGAAATGGAAGAACAGGTTGAGACCCTGCGTGCCAAGGGAAAAATGCTCGAGGCAGAAAGGCTTAAGACCCGTACCACCTATGACATGGAGATGATGAAGGAGATGGGATATTGCAGCGGAATAGAAAACTACTCCGCCGTAATCGCAGGCAGAAAACCGGGAGAACCTCCTGCAACGTTGCTCCATTATTTTCCCGATGACTTTCTCTGCCTCATAGACGAAGCGCACGTTACGGTTCCACAGGTGGGAGCCATGTATGAAGGCGACAGAAGCCGCAAACAGAATCTGGTAGATTTTGGATTCCGTCTTCCAAGCGCAATGGACCACAGACCGCTGAAGGCTGATGAATTCACCGCAAAAATGAACCAGGTGATCTATGTGACGGCAACACCACGCCCACAGGAAATAAAGCAGAGTACCCAGATTGTCGAGCAGCTTATCCGTCCAACCGGATTGCTTGATCCGATAATCGAGGTCCGCCCGACGGAAGGTCAGATGCAGGACATCTACAAGGAAGTCCAGAAACGCATAGAACGCAACGAGAGAAGCCTTATCCTGACACTGACAAAGAAAATGGCGGAAGATCTTACGGACTACCTTACAAACCTGGACCTGAAGGTAAAATACATCCACTCAGAGATCGACACCTTTGAGCGCGTCGAAATCCTCAAGTCCCTCAGACTTGGTGAAATCGATGTACTTATCGGAATCAACCTTCTGCGAGAAGGAATCGACCTTCCTGAAGTTTCATTCATCGCATTGCTTGATGCAGACAAAATCGGATTCCTACGCAGCACCACAAGTCTGATCCAGATTGTTGGCCGTGCAGCCCGCAATGCCGACGGAATGGTAGTCATGTATGCAGACAGAATGAGCGACGCCATGAAGGAAACGATAGAAGAAACAAAGCGACGCCGCAGCATACAGGAAGCCTTCAACAAGGAGCACGGCATAGTTCCGAAGACAATCATCAAGGCCATCGGCAACATCCTTGAGCATCCTGACGCCCAGGGTGACGGTCCTGCAGTTGAATCCGGAGACGCATACCTTAACGAGGTGAAGAAAAGCGCAAACCTTTTCAACGCAAAGGAAAGGAAAAAGCTTGTTGAGCTTCTCAAGAAAGAAATGTCGGAAGCGGCTGAAAGACTGGATTATGAAACCGCAGCCATTTACCGCGACCAGATTCTTGAAATTCAGGAGCAGTTTGGAAAATAGGCCAAAAGTTCAGGGAAACATGCAGATTGCAGGGAATGAACAATTTCTTCATATACGGGTGATGTTCATTGACATTCTTTACTTAATCGTATATTATCTTTGAACTTGTAATTGAAATTATTTTTAGGTAGGTAATATTATGTCAAGAACATGTGATGTTTGTGGAAAGCACCCAGTACACGGAAACAAAGTATCTAAGTCATACAACCACACACGCCGCCAGTGGAAGCCAAATCTTCTCAAGATCAAGACAGAAATCGAAGGTCAGACAATGACTCTCAAGATCTGTACACAGTGTCTCCGCTCAGGATGGATCACAAAGAAGATCAACGTAACACCAGCAAACGCAGGTGCTCCAAAGGCTGAATAATTTTCTGATTGTAAACAGGAAATTGAGTCCCGTCTGTTCAGGCGGGATTTTTTTTTATTTAAACGGCTGATTCAGCAAACCAGCTCCATTCCGTCATAGGCAGGACCTACGTACCCACCCTTTTCTTTTGCAGCCATAAGATTTGGATAACGGTTTATTATTGCATCGACGTATTCCTGGATCTGATAATGGAAAAGATTATGGGTTATATGGGTCAGATACACATTGACAGGAGAAAGGCGTTCAGCAAGCTCCAGGGCCTGCTCAAAGGAGAAATGGGTCGAATGTGGCAAAAGCCTCAAGCCATCGACTACAAGATGCTCTATGCGGCCAGAAAACCTTCTGATGAGATCCACAGACTCTTCCGGAATGGAACTGAGGTCAGTGAGATAAACGATGCTCTTATGAGTTCCGGCTGAATTCTGCCTTAGAATCCATCCAGAATCATCAAGATAGCCGTGCTTAAGCAAAACCGGCAGAATTTCAGTTCCGCCTATCCTTATGGGATTGCTTTCATTAAAAACTGAAGCATCCACAGGCCTCAACTTAGGCTTACCACCGCCTTGATTGACTTCCTTGAAAATATAATCAAAACGAACCTTTATGTCTTCTATGACTTTTTTGCCTGAATATACCGGAAGCCCAAGTCCCGCAGTTTCCCCCGCCCCGCGATTGTGTGGATCAAAAGCTTTAGAATGGCTGAAAATACGCAGGTCATCGATTCCGTGCAGATGGTCGGCATGGCTGTGGGTAAGCAAAACGGCATCGACTTTATTTATTCCATACCTTAGGGCCTGGATTCTGAACTCCGGACCGACATCAATGAGGATTTTTTCAGGTTCACAAAGGAAAGCACTGCACCTGAGACGATTATCCTTAGGATCAGAGGAACGGCAGACCTTGCAGCCACATCCGATGACTGGAACACCGTGACTTGTGCCGGTTCCAAGCAAAATCATTTTCATATCTTGATTGTAATTTAACACGCCTATATTGGCTATATCAACCTTTTTACGGACAAAAAAAAGAGGGCAGACGGAACATCCATCTACCCTCAAACTGCAATAAACAACAGCGCAAAAAACAAATTAAGGCTTGATCACCGACAGAACAGAAAACCCAGACGGCAAAACAAACAAAACACCGCCTTTTTTCTGAATGTCACACAGCGCGGATTTTTTCTACTGCAGCTTTCATGTGCTTTACGGCACGAATTTCTGTCTGGCGGACAGCTTCAGGACTTACGCCGACAATCTTTGAAACTTCGCGCAATGTCTTTACATGCATGTCCCCATCGAAATTGTAGCGGTACCACAAAACACACTTTTCTTTGCCAGGCAAAGAATTCATGAGGGACTTTACAGTCTCACGGGTTTCTTCCTTGAGCAGCATCTCTTCAGGAGAGTATGTCATGTCAGGGATAAGATCACCCATTGAAACAGAATTTCCCTCGTCACTCACTTCGACGTCCAACGACGCAACCGTATATGAATAGTTCAAGTATTCAACAACTTTGCTTTCAGACAAACCTGTAGAAAGAGCAATCTCCTCGACAGTAGCTTCCCTTCCATTCTGCTGGAAGAAGTACAGCTGTGTTTTCTGAATTTTACGGATCATCATTTCCTTGCGATTCGGCAGTGAAATAAATGATGTACGACCATTGAGGTAGCGCAACATGTACTGCATGTAGAAAAACGGGTTTTGAAGTCGGAACTGAACTTTTCAGCTGCGACCATAAGTCCCATGTTTCCTTCCTGTATGAGATCCATGATGATTGATGATGATGCCTGCATTCTTCTTGCAAGGCTTACGACAAGGCGAAGGTTAGAATTGATGAGCTTCTGAAGAGCTTCTTTATCGCCAGATTGAATCTTTATTGAAAGTTCACATTCTTCCTCAGCGGAAAGAAGATGAAATTTTTTAATAGAGTTCAAATAACTTCCTACAACGTCCTTCTCCATATGAACGCTCCTACGATGTTATTTTCACTTTATGTTATGCGAATTTAATAGCACATAGCGTGCCAACTTCAACTAAATTTTCTTAA
>CALELJ010000292.1 GCA_937902445.1 uncultured Treponema sp.
CTGGCTTTGAGCGTTCTTTTGTAAGAGGGTAAAGACGTGTTCCTTTTCCACCACCAAGGATGATTGCAAGAACTCTAGGTTCTTCTTTTGTTTTAGCTGCCATATTATTAAATTCCTCCGAAATGTATCAAATCTAATAAGTTAATTATAAATCAGTTTTTGCAAAAATCAACAAAATTCTAAATCAGCATATGGGTTTTGCAGACTGTGAAAGCAGGACCCTGAAGCTGTCTTCGTGCATTGGCTTTGCATAGTAGAAGCCCTGGGCGATGTCACAGCCGATGCTCTTGAGCATTTCGCACTGAAGCTTTGTTTCAACACCTTCAGCTACGGTCTTGATTTTAAGTTTTTTTGCCATGTCGATGACAGAAGAGATGATTATGTTTTCCTTCTGGTTTTCTGGATTTACGGAAAGGAATTCCTTGTCCAGTTTTATTACATCAGCCGGCATGTTCTTCAACAGGTTAAGGGAAGAATAGCCGGAACCAAAATCATCTACGGAAACTGAAAATCCGGCCTTTTTAATCTCCTTCATGACCTTGATGAGCCGCTGCTGGTTGTCAAACATTATGCTTTCCGTAAGTTCAACTTCAATCTTGTTTTCACCGATGTCATATTTTGAGGCTATTGCTTTAAGTTCCCTTATGAGATTTGGGTTGTAGAGATGATATCGGCTAAGGTTGAATGAAATTGTAAGTGGACACAAAGCCTTTGATTCGGCGCTGCGGTGCCATTTGTCAAGAAAATCGCATACCTTGTTGAAAACAAATTTATCGATTTTTTCAATGAAGCCGTTGTCCTCAAATAGTGGAACAAATTTTCCAGGCTGAAGGAATCCCTTGCGTGGATTGTTCCATCTGATCAATGCCTCGGCACCAATGACCTGTTCATTTGTAAAGTCGAATTTTGGCTGGTAGAATACCTCGAACTCCTTGTTCTGGAAGGCATTTTCCATTGTCAGGGTAATCTCACGATTCCACTCGTGGGAATCCTTCATCTCGTTTGTATATTCGATTACTCTATGTGTGGCAAAATTGTTTTTCCTAAGTTTCTGGGCAAGGTTTACCTTGTCTATCATGGAATCAAGGGATTCCCGGGGATCTTCTATATAGTAAACGCTTGTCGTAAAAGTGAAGTTGTAATGTTCCGGGAGAATATCCTTGAGGGAATCCTTGAAATTTGTCATCTCGTAAACGCGTTCCTCAACGTTCCAGAAGAATCCAGGGTTCCGTGTGAAATAGATGAAGTTGTCGGCAAAAAATCTCAATACATATTCATTTTTGCTGCAATGTCTGTTGAAATGCTTTCCGACGCGCTTGAGAAGTTCATTTCCTGTTGAGACGCCATAGGTTTCATTGATGATTCCAAGATTGTCAATGTTGAAGGATAGAATCATGTACTGGTTTGGAACCGCGCATGACAGAACTTTTCTTACCCGTTTTCTGAAATGCGAATAGTTTGGAAGTCCTGTTATGCAGTCAAACTCAAGCTGGTGGTTTTTTCTTCTGAGGATAAAAAGAAGAAGTGCTACGACAAAGAGTATAAGTGTAAATACAATAATCTGTGTATAAAGTACGACTGCATTGGCGGAGAAAAAAGTCTCTAACAGTTTATTCATTTAACATCCTATTTTAATTGATTCCACCCTTAATTCTAGTATAGAACCGTTTGCGCAGAATTGTAAAGAAATATTTTGACAGGAAAAATAAAAATGTAATATTTGAAGATTTTGGTTAGGTTTAAGATTATTTTAAGAATATTAAACTGTTGATTTAAGTTTATTTTAAGAAATAGCAGGCTAAATTGATAGGTTTCTACTATATATAAGCGAATTTTATGAATTTATGTAAATTTGACTAAACCGATATGTTTCCGTTCCGATATTAATAATAGAGGTATGGTATATGATTAGAGGTTGGTACATTGGAGCAAGCGGAATGAATGCCCAGCAGAACAGACTGGACACAATTTCCAATAACCTTGCTAACGTTGATACTACAGGATTCAAAAAAGAAATTCCTGTCAGTAAGGAATTCAGCGAGCTTCTTCTCAGAAGAACTCAGGCAGACGGAATCTACAAAAACAGTTTTGGTTCCTGTGATGTTGCACCAGTAATTGGCAGCGTCGGTATCGGTGTTGAGACAAATGAACTCTACACAGACTTTCAGCAGGGATCTTTCAAAAACACAGACACAAAGACAGACATGGCATTGAGCGGTGAAGGTTTCTTTGCTGTGGAAACTCCAAATGGAGAACGCTACACACGCAACGGAAACTTCCATCTTGGCAAGGAAGGAATCCTGCTTACAAAGGAAGGGTATCCGGTACTTGGTGAAAATGGTCCAATCCATGTTGAAGATGATAAATTCTATGTAAATCAGGATGGAATGATCTACAGCAAGGAAGACAATGCCCTTGTTGACAGAATAAAGGTAGTTCGTTTTGAAAATGAACGCTATCTTAAAAAGCAGGGATCTTCCCTTTGGAATACAAATGACATTGCCGGCCAGCCACATATTGCTGAAGGCGATGAAAGACCCAGGTTCCTTCAGGGGTATACAGAAACAAGCAACGTAAATGTTGTTAATGAAATGGTTCAGATGATTGAGGTCAACCGTGCATACGAAGCCAACCAGAAATCTGTTCAGACTCAGGACAGCATGATGGATACACTTTGGTCTAAGGTTGTTACTGTTAACCGCTGATAGACAGACCGGAATTCTAATTCAAGGGGAATAATATGGTAAGAAGTTTATGGAATGCTGCAACTGGAATGAACGGTCAGCAGATGAATATTGATACAATTTCAAACAATCTTTCAAACGTAAATACAACAGGCTTCAAGCAGCATCGTGCTGAATTTGAGGATCTTGTTTACCAGAATGTAAAGCTTGCAGGAACTCCAGCAACAGAAGATACTGTGACACCTGTAGGACATCAGATGGGTAGCGGTGTTAAGGTGGGAGCTACACAGCGCATTATGAGCCAGGGATCGCTCCAGGCTACTGGTGTTGATACTGATGTAGCTATCGTTGGTGACGGTTTCTTCCGTGTTCAGCAGTATGATGGTTCATGGGCTTACACACGTGACGGTTCATTCAAGGTTGATTCAACAGGTCAGCTTGTAAATGCAAACGGTCTTCGTGTTCAGCCGGAAATCATCATGCCGGAAGGATTCCAGCTTGAGACCCTCAGCATTTCTGATACAGGCCGTGTAAATGTAAAGGTAAACGGTCAGCTTGATCCAATTGAAATTGGTCAGATTGAACTTTACAGATTCCCTAATGCGGTTGGTCTTGAAAATACGGGAGACAACCTCTACAAGGTTACAAATGCTTCAGGAGAGGCAATTGCTGCCCGCCCAGGCCAGGACGGAATGGGTATCGTAAAGCACAAGTTCCTTGAAATGAGCAATGTTTCAATCGTAAATGAAATGGTTCAGATGATCGTTGCCCAGAGAGCCTACGAGTTCAA
>CALELJ010000293.1 GCA_937902445.1 uncultured Treponema sp.
AACAAGGAAATTACCTACACAATCTTTGGACCATGGGAATCAAACATTGAGGCAGGAATCCTTTCATACCTTTCACCACTTGGCAATGAACTTCTCGAAATGAAAAATGGAGAACGCAAGAGCTTTACAATCAACGACAGGAACTACGATATCACAGTCAAGTCGATTGCACTTGCAAAATAATCTGGATCAAAGCAGATAAGGGAAACTGTCATTCTGAAAAATCAGGATGGCAGTTTTTTTTGACTCACTGCAGCAGGAACTCCGGCAACAGGAGGGGAAATGGCCATCGCAAAAGAAAAATACATTCAGCTTACGAAAAACATCGGAGTCCTTTACGGCACCAGCAGCAACACCGGTGTCATAAACACGCCGAAAGGGCTTTATGTTCTTGATCCAGGCGGAACTGATGACACGGGCAACCAGACCATACAGACTCTTGGAGAACTTTTCCCTGGCAGGGAAATCGCTGGAGTATTTCTGACCCATGCCCATACCGACCACACCGGCGGAATAACACCGATACTCGAGCATTTCAGTTCCACAGTCTACGCAGGAAAAACAACGGCAAATTTTCTTGAGATTCCGGAATCCATCGCAATGATCTATTCAGGAAGCCTTCCTGGAAAGGAAATGGCCCACCGGGATTTTCTCATGGACCATCCTGTCAAAACCGACGTAATAATCGCAGATTCCCAGGAAATCGACATTGGCGGAACAATCGTAAAGGCCGTGGACCTTCCGGGGCACTGTCCTGGAATGACTGGATTCATTTTTCTAGACAAAGAGGCGGACAAGAGGGTTTTCTTCCTTGGCGATGCATTTTTCGGAATGAAGATGCTTGGAAAAATATGGATTCCATTCATACTTGATCCAGTGGCGTTCCGCAGTTCCGTGGAAAAAATCGAAAGGACCTCGGCAGACTACTACGTTCCGGGGCACGGTGAGGCATGCACCATGGACAATGCAGGCTGTGTCGCCGAACACAACATAATGATCACCTATGAATTTGAGGACCTCATAATCAAGCTTATAGGTTCCGGCTGTAATGAAATCAGCAGCATAATCGAATCAACGGCAAACTACGCCGGCATGAAACTCAAAAGCGTGAATTACCATCTGATTCTCTGCACGCTCAAATCTTACATGGCAAGCCTTGAACGCGACGGAATCATCGAAAATTATATGGAAAATAACAGACTCAAATGGAGATTAAAATGACAAAGAAAGAAATCGCAGCTTACATTGACCAGACACTTCTCTCACCTACAGCAACAGAAGAAGACCTTGTTGCGTTTGTCACAAAGGCAAAGGATTTTGGATTTGCAAGCGTATGCATCAATCCGGTATACATCAAAAAGGCAAAGGAACTTCTTGCAGGATGCCCTACAAAAGTCTGTACGGTAATCGATTTTCCACTTGGAGCCGGCGGACTTGAAACAAAGCAGACACAATCAGACATCGCCATCGATGACGGTGCAGACGAACTGGATTTTGTAGTCGATCTTGGTCTTGTAAAGGCACACAAATGGGTGGAATTGAAGGCTGAACTTTCATTCATCGCAAAAAGCGTAAAGGAAGCCGCCATGTTCCGCGAGGAAGGTGGAGCCGTCCTTACAAAGCTGATTCTTGAGACATGCTGCCTCACAGATGAAGAAATCGTTGAAAGCTGCAAGTGCGCAAAGGAAGCAGGATTTGATTTCGTAAAGACTTCAACGGGCTTTTATTCGGCAAAACCAAACGGAGCTACTGTCCATGCAGTTGAACTTATGAGAAAGACTGTAGGTCCTGAAATGGGAGTCAAGGCTTCTGGCGGCATCCACAGCTACGAAGAAGCGATGGCAATGATCAATGCAGGAGCCACAAGAATTGGTGCCAGCGCCGGAATTGAAATTGTAGGAGACGCGGAATAGCGGAATAAAAGCAAGGGACGGTTCGACTTCGCTCACCGGCCCTTGGCATAAACCGAAAGTTCATTCCTCCATGCTGTTGACCTGATCTATGATCCTGATGGTGGAATGGATGAGGCTTTCCACTTCCGCAAACTTTTTATGTACGGCAAGGCGGTAGAAAGCCTGTGTACCCTGCTTTTCAACAGTTACGACGCCGGAATCCTTCAAAATTTTCAGGTGGTGCGAAATGGCCGGGCGGGAAAGCTTTGAACCGGCAGCCAAGGTCATGACATTGATTCCGTTTTCACCTGCATCCAGAATGTCAAGAATAAGCTTCTGCCTTATTTCATCACCCATGGCAATGAAAAGAGGCCCGCATTTATTGAACAGTTCATGAAGCAACGAACGGTCTTCCTCTGAAATTTTCATAGTTTCTCCCTACATTTTCCCCTTTATTTTACTATAAGCCGTAAATTTGCTGATGTCAATACGTTTAAGCGTTTAAATAATTAAACTTTTTTACTAATTTTTTGTTATAAGTACTTGAATTTAAGTAAAAATGCGTTATATTAATGGCGAAAGGTTTAAGATTTTGAACTAATAAACCTGAATCAACTACAAAACAAATCCAAAAATACATCGCGGAGGATGGGATTATGAAAAAGATTTCAACAGTGATTACAGTAATGGCACTTGGTGTGGCTGCAGCATTCGCAGACGCAAAGGGAACAGAGATCATGACAAAGGTTCATGACGTAAAGAAACCGGAATATACAGTCGCAAAGGCCGAGATGAACCTTGTCTCGAAGAGTGGTTCCGTAGACGAACACCGTGTTTTCTGGGAATTCGGTGCAAACCAGCAGAAGGCAGACAACGGAAAAGACATCACAAAGCTTGTCATGAACTTCATCGAGCCGGCTTCATACGCTGGAACACGCTTCCTTCAGATTGAAAATGGTCCGGAAGACGGAAAATTCGTACGCCTTGCAACAGACCCTTCACCACGCCGTGTAAACTCAAGCGAAGATTCAAAGTCTTTCCTTGGTACTGATGCAACTTACGGAGACCTTAAGACACGTGAAGTAGCTGATGACAACCACCAGTACCTCAGGGATGAGACAAAGAACGGATTCAACTGCCAGGTTGTTGAATGTACACCAATCGCTTCGAGCCAGTACTCAAAGAGAATTCTCTGGATTGACACAGAGACAATGTACCCTGTCTACACGGAACTCTATGACAAGAAGGGAAAGCTTGAAAAGGTTCTTACTGTAAAGTCCATCAAGAACGTTGACGGATACAACATTCCAATGGAAAACGAATACAAGAACGTTGCAACAGGACACACAACAACACTTAAGATCGGTGCAGTTGTTGTTGACAACAAGGGTCTTGCCCTCATGCAGAAGATGAACATCAACCCAAAGACAGTATTCACACAGAACTTCCTGAAGACTGGAAAGTAATTGATTCAGACTAAAATCAGAGGGAAATATGAAGATTACAAAATATACAGCCATTGCAACGGCAATCATGCTTTCATGCATCGGCGCATACGCACAGGATTTTGATGACTTTGGTGACTTCGGCGACATCGGCGGAGGAACATCGGGAGGAGCATCCAGTGCCATTTCGATCAGCGGTGAAGCAAGAATCGAAGCTCGTGGCTACCTTGATTCAGATCCTGCAAAAGAAGGAATCAACAATGTGGACAGCCTTAAGGAAATTGAAACGTCCTCAAAGCCGTCTGGAAAATTGAATTTCAAGTATTCAGGTTCGACTGTAGAGGCCGAGGTAAAGCTCAAATTTGACAAAAACACTCTCAGCGAATATAAGGAAGATATTCTTGATGAAGCAATCATCCGCGGAATCTTCATGGAAAGCGCCCTTACTGTGGAAGCCGGAAAAATGCGCACCATCTGGGGAAAAGGCGACCGTCTCCACGTAATTGACAATTTCAATGCCGATGACTACACGGATTTCATTGTTCCGCTTTATTCAGACAGAAGAATCGCAACTCCGATGCTTAAAACAAGCTATGCATTCTCAAGGAACAACATGGTGCTTGAAGCAATATGGACTCCTGGAATGACAGTAGACCGTTTTGCATCCAAGGGCAGATGGGTTCCGGGGAAAGTAGCTTCAATGCAGGGAACAATCGAAAGCTCAGTAAAGGACAACCTTGCAAAGATCGTGGAACAGAAGGACACATTCCAGACTCAGCTTGCGACATACACCACTCTTGCTGAATCCGCAAAGGCTGCCGGAAACATGGAAGCTGCACAGACCTATGGTGCCGCGGCAGAAACTGCAAAGACAAATCTTGCAAACGCGGAAAAGTCATATCTTGACACACTCAACATGGCCACTGCCCTTTCCGCAGATTCGTCATCCCTCTACCCTGACACAAACAGACTTGAATACAACCAGGCGGGAATCCGTCTCACAGGTACTTTCGGGTCCGTCGATCTTGGGGCAAGCTACTATTATGGACATTACAAGCAGCCGTCATTCAACGCAAAACTTTTTTCAGCAGGTGACTACAGGAACATGCTCGCCTACGACAAAAAGCAGACTTTCGGACTTGAAGCCGCAACAATCTTCTGGAAGTTCAACCTTCGCGCAGAGGGCTGCTACAATCTTACAGAAGATACGGCAGGTGATGATCCGTTCGTGCACAACAACAGCGTACAGTGGCTTGCAGGTTTTGACATCGACCTTCCAGTCAGCAACATCAACGTAAACATCCAGGAAACAGGAACTCTCGTGCTCAACAACGACAAGATTGACGGAGCATACAAGAAAATGGATGTTGACTACGACAGGAATGACAGATACACGACAAACCATCTTGTCATAAACATCACGGACAGCTGGAAAAACGGAAAAATCGAGCCTGAAGTCACAGCCCTCTGGAGCATTGAACGAGGAGACATCGTAATCATGCCTAAGGTGAACTTCAAGCCAAATCAGGACATTACATTCACTGTCAGCGGACTTTTCATGAACTCAAAGGATGAGGATGGAGAGTTTGCGGAATGGTCAGGAAAGATTCCTGGCAATCTTAACAACAGCTATATCGGACTGGGCGTAAGCTGCAAGTTCTAAAAAAGTAAAGGAAAATAAAATGAATTTCTTAAAGAAATTTTTCAGGCATCCATGGGCAATCATAATAGCATGTGTTGCCGTAACAGGATTTTTCGGATTCTTCATCACAAGGCTTCAGATGGACAACTCCCTCAGGCAGTTCTTCCCACAGAAGGATGAGTCATATGACCGCATGAACGCAACTGAAGAGACATTCGGTTCCATGCTTTCAATCGGCGTGGTTATTGACGCAAAGGACGGAACTATCCTTACTGCAGAATACCTTGATGTAATCAAGAAGATTTCAGACCAGGTAAAGCTCATCGACAACATCGAAGACGTAAAGTCAGTGACAAACATCGATTATGTCTGCAACCAGGACGGTTCAATTTCCGCAACAAACATAATTCCTGAAGAAGATTTTGACACCCCAGACGGACTTCTTACCCAGGAGTCAATCAAAAACCTCAAGCTCAGGGTTCAGTCATGGGAAGACATGTACAACCGTGTAATACTCAACGACGACTTCACCGGTTCACAGATGCAGATTACAGTAAAGCCAAACGGCGAAACAAAGATGCAGCTGATGGAAGCGGAAAAAGCCCTTGATGAAGCAAAGGCCTCAAAGAACAAGGAACAGATTGCAGAAGCAAAGGCAAACCTCAAGGCAACAAAAGCGGCAATTGAAGAAAGAATTACAAAGGCAAAGGCTGCCCTGAAGGAAGCAAAAAAGACAAAAGATGCTGAAGCCATCGAAAAGGCGGAAGAAGAATTCTACAACGCAAACAGCGCCAAGAACGATTCAGCACGCCAGCAGTTTGTACTCAAGCAGGTTACCAAGATTGTTGAAAAAGAAACTGCAGGAAAAAAACTTGTAGTGAAAATCGTAGGTGAACCTGTACAGTCCATGAACTCAAAGAACTACATGATGAGCGACCTTGTGGGCCTTATTCCGCTTGTAGCCGTTGTGGTAATCATTTCACTTTACCTGAGTTTCCACACAATGGAAGGAACCCTCCTTCCTCTCATTACAGTACTCATGTCCGCATCGATCTCGGTAGGTCTCATGGGACTTTTGGGCTATACATTCACTTTGGTTTCAAGCGTCATTCCAGTAGCCCTCATTGCCGTCGGTTCAGCATACGGAATCCATGTCCTCACCCACTACTATGTAGAAGTTGAAAAACTGACGGGCGAAATCACAAGGGAAATGCATGAAGAAGCACTTCTGCGCGGATTGAAGGAAGTATGGAAGGCAGTCCTTCTTGCAGGAATCACAACTGTAGTAGGCTTCATCTCATTGATCACAAGTCCTCTTCAGCCACTCCATTCATTCTCGATCTTTACGGCAGTCGGTGTAGGACTTTCACTTATCCTTTCAGTGACATTCATTCCGGCAATCCTTCTTTTGAAGAACCCACAGACAATTTCCATAAAGCGTGACCTGAAGATCATCAGACGTGCAAAAAAGAAGGTAAAGGAAAAGCTTGAACGTCTTGCAAACCTCCGTGGCAATAAATCGGAAGACGAGGCAAGCGGTGACACATTATACTCAATCTTCAAATTCTTCTGTGGATCCCATACAAGAATTACCCTTACTTCACTTTTGATCATTGTTCTTTCAATTGTTGGACTCAAGATGCTCAATGTGGATACAGCCCTCATCAATTACTTCCCTAAGGACTCTGAGTTCAGGCAGGACATCGACTACGTCGACAATTCCTTCGCCGGAACAAACAGCGTATTCTTCCTTGTTGAAGGACCTGAAAGAGGAGACATCTCAAACCCTGACATCCTCAAGGCTGTAGACGGAATGGAAGAACACCTGCAGAAAAAATTCCCGGAAATCGGCAAGATTGTATCACTCACATCTTTCGTAAAGAGAATCAACCAGGTATTCAATGATCCTGCAACTTATGTACCGGAAACGGATGCCGCATCAGATGCACTTTCAATGGACTTTGGTGAATCTGACTTTGGCGACATGGATTTTGGTGATATTGATTTTGGAGACATGGATCTTTCTGGATTCGGTGACCTTGGAAGTTCCGCTTCTGAAGAAGAATTCATTGATACTTCGATTCCACATCCAAACGAGGAATATACACAGAAACTCCAGAAGAATTACACTGCAAATGAGATTCTTGCGGCATTCAACACGGCATACTCTGAAGCAGGCGGAAGAAACGCAACAGTAGATGAAATCATCGATGTTCTCCTCCGTGACTGCAACTATGCGGGAAAGGCATTCTACGAAATTCCATATGACGCCGCAAAATACCGCGTAAAGAACCATGAGGACCTTAAAAAAGTAATCAACGGCCTCATAATCCTTTTGAGCGGTTCCCTTGACGAATTCGCAGATGGAAACACAAGCTCAAAGTCAATGCGCATCACATGCCAGCTGAGAAACCACAATACTACAAACACAGGTTATATCATCAAGGAAGCTGAAGCATATGCAAAGGAAAATTTTCCTGAAGGATATGTCCTTACAGCAACAGGTTCCGGCGAAATGGAATACACAATGACAGACATGATCGTATCAAGCCAGCTTACAAGCTTGTTCATCTCCCTTCTTTCTGTATTCATCATTATCGCAGTATCATTCAAATCAGGATGGGCAGGTGTTGTCGGTGCAATTCCTCTTGCATTCACAATCCTCCTTAACTACATGATGATGGGATTCTGCGGAATCAACCTGGACCTGATTACAAGCATCATCGCTTCAGTAGCGGTAGGTGTCGGCATCGACTACACGATCCACTTCCTTTCAACTTACAAAGAGGAAAGAAGCAGAACAAAGGACATCGTTGCAGTTACAAAGGAAACATTCAAAAAGAGCGGACACGGAATCATTACAAACGCACTGGCAGTTGGACTTGGATTCCTTGTACTTTGTCTTTCAAAGTTCATAATCCTCCGCTACCTTGGAATCCTTGTAGC
>CALELJ010000294.1 GCA_937902445.1 uncultured Treponema sp.
TTCCCTGGCATTTCCCTTTCCAAGATTTTCCGTAATCTCATCGGCGATTATGTTCCATAGGTCGGAGGAAACTTTTTTGCTGATGTTTTCGTCCGCAATGATCCTAACCTGCTTTTCAAACCAGGAGACAAAGACAAGGATTCCGCAGTGATTTTCGGTGGCATAGATTCCGCTTTTTGCAAAATGCATGAAGGCCCTGTCTGTGACCGCACGCCTTTTTACTTCAGACGGAATTACAAGGGCGTCGATTGCCGGCACATTGTACAGAAAGTAAAGAATCACAACCATCACGGAACAAAGCCCCGCAAAAAACAAGGACAGGTACCAGGGTTCGATTCCCCAGAACCGCGATGAAAGCCAGTCGTATATCTGAGATGACAGGGGGAAAAGGCAAAGGAAAAGCACAAGGGCAGTTCCGGCGGCCGCAAGAAGTTCCCATTCGGCATAGGCATCGCTTTCCGCAGTAACCGCAAGGGCGATTTCTCCGCTTGTCCTGTCTTCCGCCCTGGCGACTGCTGCCTTGATTTCCTCAAGGTCGGCTGCGGAAAGATTCAGTTTTTTTTTCAGCTGTCTGTTTGTCATATTCAAATCCTAGTCAAAGGATACGGAAGGAGCTTTCTGGGTTCCCTCGTCTGCCTGGAAATAAACTTTCTTTTCAAAATGGAACATTTTTGCCGTAACCACTCCAGGGAACATCTGGATTGCCTTGTTGTAGGCTCCTACGGCATCGTTGTATCTTTTGCGTTCAGTTGAAATGCGGTTCTCGATTCCCTCAAGCTGGCTCTGAAGGTCAAGGAAGTTTGTATTGCTTTTAAGTTCCGGATAGTTTTCCGTAAGGGCAAGAAGACGTCCAAGGCCTGCACCAAGTTCTTTCTGGGTCTTCTGGAACTGCGCGAATTTCTCAGGATCATCCGTGATGGAAGAATCAACAGTAACGTTTCCTCCAAGTTTTGCCCGTGATTCCGCAATTTCCGTAAATACCTTTTCTTCATGCTTTGCAAAGCCTTTTACGGTTGCCACAAGATTTGGTACAAGATCAGCACGCTTCTGGTACTGGTTTTCAACGTTGGCCCACTGCTGCTCCACGGCTTCTCTCTGTGAGACAAGTCCATTATATCCGCATCCAGTAAAAATAAATGATGATGCAATTGCAAGGGTGATGACCGTAAAAATTTTCTTCATGTAAAATACCTCTTTGTTTAAAAATTAAAAAAAAACATATAAAAATGCAAGTTGCAGAGAACATGTTCCGCCTTATTCCACTGCAACTTATATCAGTATATTAGTCGCCGACAACTTGAATTTAAGTTATATTCTTTCTATAATTATAGCAAATTTTTTAACTATTGAGGTTTCCTATGGCAGGATTAGAATACGATTTCTCAGTTACAAATCTTGGAGAGTGCAAGATAAAATCACCTATCGAGCTTTCACGCCATCATGGTGATTTCCGTGCAACATTCGTTCGCGATGATGCATATGTTCGCCGTGTAGTCAACTCCTACGATGAAAAGCCGGAAGCAATCACACCGGAAGCAAACCACCTTGAAAAGGCCGGTCCACGCGAATACATCTACTTCAATCCAGAAAATGTAACGGCAGGGATCTGTACCTGTGGTGGTCTCTGCCCAGGTCTCAACGACGTTATCCGTGCCGTAGTACGCACACTCTGGAACCGCTATGGTGTTCGCCGCATCAAGGGAATCAAATTCGGATACCAGGGATTCTTTGAATCCAACGGTTTTGAACCTGTAGACCTCAACCCGGACAATATCGACGAAATCCACAAGATCGGTGGTACATACCTCGGCACATCACGTGGTGGTGGAGACAGAACTTCTGAAATCGTTGACTCTATCGTAAAGATGGGAATCAACATGATGTTCATCATCGGTGGAGACGGAACACAGCGCGGTTCATTGGACATCGCAAACGAAGTTCAGCGCCGCGGTCTCGACATCGCAGTTGTAGGTATCCCAAAGACTGTAGACAACGACCTTCAGTTCATCGACCGCTCATTCGGTTTTGAAACAGCAGTTCAGCAGGGAACAAAGGCAGTTGCTTCAGTTCACATGGAAGCACACTCACAGATTGGCGGTATCGGTCTTGTAAAGCTCATGGGCCGCGAATCAGGATTCATCGCTGCATGTACAGCAATCGCAAGCCACGAAACAAACTTCTGTCTCATTCCAGAAGTTCCATTTGAACTCGACGGACCAAACGGCCTCCTTGCTCACCTTGAAGAACGCCTCAAGAGACGCGGACACGCAGTTATCGTTGTAGCAGAAGGTGCAGGACAGGATCTTCTTGAAGCAACAGGTCAGACAGACGCATCTGGAAACAAGAAACTTGCCGACATCGGTACATTCCTCCGCGACAAGATCAACGCTTACTTCAAGGAAAAGAAGACAGAAATCAACCTCAAGTATATTGATCCTTCATACGAAGTTCGTGCAGCAGTTACAAACGCAAACGACAGCATGTACTGCGAACGCCTTGGAAACTACGCCGTTCACGCTGCAATGGCAGGAAAGACAAAGATCGTTATCGGTCTTGTTCATGACAAGTATGTTCACCTCCCAATCAGCATGGCAACCCTCAGCCGCAACACTGTTGACCCAGAAAGCTCACTCTGGCGCGACGTTCTTGACGCTACACTTCAGCCTGTATACATGGTAAACAACATGGAAACAGTTACTGAAAAGCTCAAGAAGGCAAAGGAAGAAACAGACGCAAAGGCACGTGCACGCCTTGAAAAAGTAAAGAACATGTAATTGTTGCCGCAGGTGACATGAAGCAGGAGCGCTTGGGAAAATCCTAAGCCTCCTGTTTTTTTTTACAGTTGAATATATAAAATTAGAGATATTTGATTTTTTTTGCTTCTTTGTTATAATTCTAGGAAATGCTCTCATTCAATGACAAAATAAAACTTGCCATAATGGGCTTGTTGCTGGTAATTCTCATTCACCTCTTCTACTTTTGTGTCCTGTCCGACAAAAAACAGGTAATGAACAGGGAGTCATCAAATATTTTCTATGACATTTATCCGCGAAACAATGACTTTGACAACTGGACATTGAAAGTTCCACGCCATCCTCTCATGCGGGGAGTCATCTACGAATCAAAAATTTTCAACAGGTCGAACCACAATATCACGGACTGGAAAATCGTCCTCAACATAAAGGAAAAATGCTACCTGAACAGCTGCTGGAATGGAAAAATCTGGATCAGACAGAAGATGGACGGAAAGACCTTAATCCAGGAGCCTATAAGGCTTAAGGATTATGAAGCGGAATCCCTCACAGTCAAAAACTACCATTCACCTGTAAATCCAACCCTTATCTACCTGAATCCGGGAGACCAGGTCATCTACTACCCTGACGACGACTACTCAGAACGTTTCCTTCCGGCATACAATGAATACAACGGCTACCAGAGCACTACCATAGGTTTTATAATCTACAAGGAAGAGAAAAACGGAAACACTGACTTTGACTTCGCAAAATCCTACATAGTCTACCACATGCAGGGTGGTCTTTGGGAAAATGCCATGATATATGTGGTATCCGCCCTTTTCATACTCTGGCTTTTTTTCATGACCATCCAGATTCGGATCAAGTACCTTAAAATTTCAAAAGCAAAGGACCGTGAGCGCGACAGACAGACAGTCGAACAGATCATGACCGTCTTCACAAAATTCATCGAGGCAAAAGACCTGTTCACCGGAAGCCATTCTGAGAGGGTCGCAGCCTATGCAAGAATGATAGCAAAGGAAGCTGGAAAGGACGATGCCTACTGCCTGAAGATTTTCTATTGCGGTCTTCTCCATGACTGCGGTAAAATTTCCGTACGCGATTCAATCCTCAGGAAAAAATCAGGCCATACTGACGAGGAATTCAAGATCGTCCGTTTCCACACAAAAAAAGGATATGAACTCCTGAAGTCCCTTTCATCAATTCCGGAAGCCTGTGAAACAGCCCTCTACCATCATGAGCGCTACGACGGAACCGGTTACCCGGAACACCTTAGCGGCAACTATATTCCTGAGGCAGCCCGCATCATCGCCGTGGCAGACGCCTATGACTCAATGAGTTCAGCCATCGGCATAAACGGAAAACTTCCCCGTGAAAAAATCCTTGAAGAGCTTAAGGAAAACAGCGGCACACAGTTTGACCCGCAGTTTGTAGACGCTTTCTTCCGCCTGGTTGAAAAAAACGCAATCTAAAGCCTGATGGAAAATTCATTTAAAGAAAAAAAACTGCCGATGCCCACCCGCAACGACAGAGAAAATATCCCAACCAAATTTTTAGTTCTGACAATATAGCATGGGAATTTGAAAATATCAAGTTTCCATTCAGGACCGGACCTGGTAAATTCCTAGTTCAAAAATCTTGAAACGATCCTTTCACGTGACGGAAGCTTTACCTCAAAGCCCTCTGTAGAAACATTCACGGACTTGAATTCCTTCCAGTTGCTGTGCATCGGATAAATCATCGCATTGTCTGACACAACGTATTTGTTCCACTCGTTGATTCCGTATTTCCTTGCGGCGGCAAATGAGTCCTGGGTCATGGTGACCTCAACAGGAATCCATGTTCTTCCATCATGGAATATCGCTTCGTCATCACCATAGATTTTTCTGCCTTCCTCCTCGCTTATATCAAGGCAGAAAGCGGCATAAATATGCCCAGGAACAGTAATGAAGGCACTTTCGATTCCCAGGGATTCAAGAAGGGAACAGTAAAGAATTGAAAGGTCGTCACAGTCACCTGCCTTGAATTTCAAGGTCTGATGAGGGAACTGGAGGAAGTCGATGGATGTTGTTCCGACATTGGCGCTGTAGGAACTTGAAGGGTCAACTACATAGCGCATGCCGTACTCGCTCAGGGCCCCAAAGACAGCCTGTGCCAGCTGAAGATTTTCATTGCGCCTGCTGCTCATGGAACTTCTTACAGCCGAAGCAACATATTTTGCGAATTCAAGGGCACAGGAATTGTTTGCGCTGACAAATACTGCGGCGCGGCGGTCGTCATCCCAGCTCATTGCGTTTGGATTGTAGATCGGAATGGTGACGGGAGTTTCAATGGAATAGCGTTTGCCAAGACGATAGTATTCAACAACAATGTTGGCCTTTGCATTGGTCTTCTCCGCAACGGAAAGCATTGTCGGATTGAAGATGGCCTTGAGTCCTATTTCAGCAGCCTTGCCTGGCTTTACCCTGCTGACTGAACCGCAAAGAGTTTTCTGGTTCATAAACTGCTCAAGATAGAAGTACACGCGGACATTGCTTATGTCTTCCGCCTCAAAATTCTGGACTACGACAGAACCAAAGGGATTGTTTGCATACCAGGAATACAGGGCTGGAAAAACCGGCTCAAGGGACGACAGGTCTCCCGATACATTCTGTTCACCGGAAAAAGCTTCCGTAAGGTTGACAGTCATGCCGGCGCTCAGCGGAATGCTTTCAAGGGCAAAATCGTCGTGGCGGAATGAAGAATATCCGGCTCCCACACCGATGTTGAAGGAAGGTGCAAAGTTCAGCCTGAAGGAAAGTCTTGCTCCAAGATTGATTCCGGAATACTTGAGTTTCTCCTGGTCAACTTCATGAGTCGTACTGTAAAGCCCGCCAAACACATCGGCATTGAAGGTGAAAGCTCCGCGAAGTGGAAGTCTCGCACCTGCACCGATATTCATGGCCATGGTATCATAGGAACCCACAAGGGAATCCTTTATCGAAAAAGTGTGGTATTCAAATTCACCAAAGACGCCAAGTTTTCTTATGGGTCTCACTTCGAGTCCCGCACCAAGCCCAAGGCCCTTTTCCATTTCACCCATGATGTTTTTCGACGAATCGGCCTGCAGCGGAACATCATAGAACGCGTTTGCATTTACGAGAAACTGCGCCTGGGAAAAAGCGGAAGGAGAAAGGGAAAGAATGGCGCCCAATGAAAGAGCCTTGATTACTTTACTTTTCATTTGCTATACGTTCCAATCCTTTCTTTGCAATACCGTTCTTATCATCTTTTTCAAGAACCTTTTCATACAGTCTCTTTGCGGAACTGAAGTCCTTCTGGAGGATATAGATATTGGCAAGATTGTTCATTGCCGTAATGTTTCCCCTGTCTGAAAGCGGCCTGAATATTGCGGCTGCGGAACCTGTATCCCCTGCGCGTACATAGAGAAGTCCCAGTGCTATCCTGTCATCATCAGTTGCCTTTCCGGAAGAAACGAGAGCCTCTGATGACCTGATCTTAGGCCTTATGTTGTCGGCGGTAAATTGCTCAAGCTCCCTTGATGATCTTGCGATGAGAGAGGCGGAAGAAGGTTTTGCCACGTTTCTCTTTACGCTGAGTCCAAGAGGAGGATACGACTGCCATGCATCCTTGAGGACAACAAAGTCAGGTGTCTTTTTTTCCATTTCTGCCCTGAGCTGACGGGCACCTGCCTTCCATGCGGCATTGAACCCTTTTCCAAGATTGTTTGCTGAAAGCGGTAGATAGTATTCGTCTCCAATTATGACTAGCTGGTCTGGATCGGCAAACAGGCCTTCAACTCCCTTTGCTGAAAGTCCAAGTTCTGCAGCGACGATGAAATCATTTTCAAGAGGAATGAGGGCGGCATCGACTGAAACTGCCTCAAGAAGAGACGCAAAGACAATTCCAAGTTCATCACTGTCGCCGCTCATGTATGTAAGGGTCTGGAAAGGATACTGGATGTAGTCATTCTTTGTTGTATCAGCATGGCTTGTGGCATATGGAGAAACCTTGTCGGCTATGCGCTGGATTCCAAGGCTGCCAAAAAGTTCAGTCATGTAGATTGTTGTCTGGAGTTTTGAATTCAAACCGGAACGCAGATTGCTCTTTGCAGTGGCTCCGGCAAATTTTGAAAGCTCAAGTATGGTTTCATCGCTCGGGCTTATGAAGGCGGCGATGGAATTTGGATCCGACCAGTTCATGGTGTTTCTGTTGTATGTTGAAACAAGGACAGATTCCGTTGTTGTCATCTTGTTTCCCATGAACTCATAGGTAATCGTTATTTCACCAGGGAATGATCCGTCGTCCGAGAATTTCGCAAGTTCCTGGCTGAAATCTCCCTTAAGCGGAACGTCGTATGTCTGTCCTTTGCGGATTTTCTTTATCTTTCCACAAAGATAGCTTGAAGATGTATACGGAGCCGCCTTGAAATAAACCTTCACGTTCTTGATTTCTGCGTCTTCCGAGTTGGTGATATGTACCGTACCAAAGTCAACGTCCTTGTATACGTTCATCAGCAATGGATAGATCGGGCCAAACTGGGAGATGGAAGCCTCGACATGCTGTTCCGGCTTTACATTGCTGAAAGAATAGCGCAGTCCGATGCCGACTTCAGGTCCTGCCATGAATGGAGAAAATCCATCGTCGAAATCATGGCCGTCAAAAAAGTCAATGACATAGCCACCGCGAAGGCCAAGGGAAATGCTTGATGTAAGGCGGTAGTTTACGTTGCCTTCGAATCGGATGTAGGGATTGCAGACACTCAGGGAACCTGGTTCACGTCCTTCCTTATAACCGTTTCCGGATGCATTTTTTTCTCCGGGATAATCGTAGCTGGCAAAGTGGATTCCGGCTGCAGCATTGAAGCCAAATCCCAGTCGTCCCCATGGATACATGTATGCACCGGCCTTGATTCCTGGAGCTATATCGACAATGGAAGACGGTTCACCTTCCTTGATGATGTAGTCGACTCCGATTTCAGGACCTACAGTGACAAGGTCAAGAAAATGAAGGTTGAATCCAACGTCTGCTCCAAAAGCCGGACCCTTCATGATTTCGGCACACTTGCCTGAAGGAAAAACAATTCCCGGATTTATGTCGACGCTGAAATCCATTGAAAAACCAGAAAATACTGCAAAAAGGGAAACTAAAGAAACTGTCAATACTTTTTTCATAAACTCACCATGCAATCACTAAATAATCGCATAGCGGCCATTATTTTTCAATTGAAAAAAACGTTTTATTGGAAAATAATCAAACTGCTTCCTCATACAGTCCCTCAAAGTATTTCAGGCTGCCGCCGTCCCTAAATCTGCGGAATGCCTTTTTTTCCTTGTTTCTGATGCCTTCCCTGGTGATCCTGCATTTCCATCCGGAAGAAATTTCATCAAGGGATTTTTTCTCATTCCCAAAAAGACCATAATGCTTTACCAGCACCTCCCTTTCATCCGGCGGAAGGGAATCAACGATCCTGCTGAACTTTTCCATGACATCATTTTCTATGGCTTCATCAGATGGATTTTTTGTCCTGTCATCCTCAATGCATTCATAAAGGCTGAACTCCTCGGTTCCGTCGATCTGGGCATCAAGGGAAAGAAAAGACCTGCTAGATGCAAGAAGGGATTTCACAAGGGCCTCATTCGTTCCAAGGGTCCTTGCGATGATTCCGCATTTCTCATCGGTACCCATGGAAGAATCCAGTTCCTTTTCCATACGGACTACCTTTGACAGCAGCAGTTCGGAATTATGGGGAATGTGAATCATGCGGCTTGAGCTGAGTTCCGCCTTCATCTCGGCATAGATCCAGTAGGCCGCAAAAGTAATGAATCTGACATCCTTTGAAAGGTCAAATCTATCCACTGCCTTCACAAGCCCCATGTTTCCGGCACAAACAAGATCCTCAATGTCAGCGCCTTTTCCAGCCAGCTTCTTTGCCTGGTTCACGACAAAACGAAGGTTGGACGAAACCAGCCTGTCACGGGCCTTCAGATTTCCGCCCTGGGCCTTCATGATGAGCTGTCTTTCCGTCGACGCATCGAGGAATTCGAATTTCTCAAGGGATTTAAGATAATTGGCAAATGGATTGTATTCTTTCATATTTTCCTCCAGACAGTTGCTTTTTCCGTTTTCTGGTACTACTATAAAGCATAGGCTCTATCATTTTGTGACAGAGTCATCTTTTTTTCAGGAAATTCATATGACCAGACACGACAGAACATGGAAACTCAGGAAAATCGTAGAATACATCCGCACCATGGACCATCCCAACGCCACACAGATTGCCGACAGGCTTCGCACGGAAGAACAGGTGAAAATCAGCAACATAACCGTCTACAGGCTGATACGTCATCTCAACGAAAACGAGGGAGCCGACATCAGGGCCGACATGACCAGGGTTGGCAGCGGATACTACCTTGCCGACAGGAATTTCTGGTCCGACAAGCTGAACCTCAATTCCGGGGAACTCATAGGGCTTGGACTTCTGCAGAGCCTCATGAAGGTTTATAAAAACACTCCCATAGAAAAGGATCTGGGTTCGATTTTCGACAAGCTGCAGAAATTCCTTCCCGACGGAACCCGCTACGACAAGTCAAGAATCGCCAAATATATCCGGGTAATCAACGATCCCATGGCACTCATCGACACGACCATCTTTACGGCTGTGATAGAAAGCGTACAGGAACACAGGACCATCACCTTCAACTACCACAAGAACGGAGCCTCCCAGTTCCAGCCATATACCATCAACCCCTACAGGATACTGTTCCGCCAGAACGGAGACTGGTACATCCTGGGCTGCAAGGCAAATGACAGGACGGCCATAAGAACCTTCGCCTTTTCCAGAATGACCGACATCGAGATGACCGGGGAACGCTTTACAATTCCAGATGATTTCCGCCTTGAAAGCCACATCGACCCGGAAATGGGTGTCTGGCACAGCGATTCCTTCTACAGGGTCAAAATGGTCTTTGACAGACAGCTTGCCCAGCATGCCCTGGAGCGGAAATGGCATCATACCCAGCATGTTACCAAGAATTCCGACGGAACGGTCCAGGTTGAGCTGACCACATCCCAGCTTAACGACATAACCAGGATTGTCCTTGGCTACGGAAGCCTTGTTAAGGTCCTTGAGCCACCGGAACTTGTGGAAAACATAAGGGCAGAAATAGTAAAAATGGCCGCTTCCTACGGCTGCTGAGACAGTTTCCCTGAATTCCCCCTTAGGCGATGGCTTTGGGGGTATTTTTTTATGATAAAATTACTACAAAATTAAGTTTTTTTGCGATTTTTTATAATTTTTTTCGTTTTTGTATCCATATTTTCCGCTTCTCCCCCTTAAAATAAGGGCCAAATTTTTTTTTCAAAATCTGTCACCAAAAAACCTTGTTATCCGTTGAAAAACAAGGATTTCCACCTTCCATGGAACTAACGCTCATTTGTTGACTTGTGCCACTACTGCTAGTATACTGTTGAAACTAAAAACACTAGATATGGTGAATTTGGCATGAAAAAAGTAGAATTTGTCGCATTTACTGACATGCGTTGCAAATTCAAGAGGGGATAAGTATGAAAATCATCAAACGAAGCGGAGCGGAAGTCGTTTATGACCGCAACAAGATTGCGTGTGCCATCAAAAAGGCAAATGAGCAGGTAATCGAAGCCAAGCGCCTTACAGATGCACAGATCGAATCCATCGTTGATGATATTGAAATTGAATGCCATAGTTCCGGCCATGCCCTTAACGTTGAAGACATCCAGGATCTCGTTGAAAACGGAATCATGCAGAACGATGCCTTTGACGTCGCAAAGCTTTACATCACATACCGTTACCGCCATCAGCTCATGAGAAAGGAAAACACAACTGACCAGCAGATCATGAGCCTTCTTGAGGAAAACAACGAGGAAGTAAAGCAGGAAAATTCCAACAAGAACCCTACAGTTGTTTCCGTTCAGCGCGACTACATGGCAGGTGAAGTATCAAAGGACATCACACGCCGTTTCCTTCTGGATCCGGATATTTCCAAGGCACACGACGAGGGCATCATCCACTTCCATGACGCAGACTATTTTGCACAGCACATGCACAACTGCGACCTCGTAAACCTTGAGGACATGCTCCAGAACGGAACTGTAATCAGCGGAACAAAAATCGACCGCCCTCACTCATTCAGCACTGCATGTAACATCGCAACACAGATCATCGCACAGGTGGCATCATGCCAGTACGGCGGACAGAGCATCACTTTGGCACACCTTGCTCCATTCGTAGACGTAAGCCGCAAGAAGATCACCCAGGAAACAACGGAGATGATCCAGAAAACCGGCCTTAACGTTACTACGGAGCAGTTCAACTACATGGTTGACCAGCGCGTAAAGGATGAGATCAAGCGCGGTGTACAGACAATCCAGTATCAGGTAATCACATTGATGACAACAAACGGACAGGCTCCATTTGTTACCGTCTTCATGTACCTCAACGAAGCAAAAAACGAGCAGGAGAAGGCAGACCTTGCCCTCATCATAGAAGAAGTTCTCAAACAGCGTTATCAGGGAGTAAAAAATGAGAAGGGAGCCTGGATTACTCCGGCTTTCCCTAAGCTCATCTACGTTCTTGAAGAAGACAACGTTGACCAGGGAACTCCTTACTACTACCTTACTGAGCTTGCCGCAAAATGTACTGCACGCCGCATGGTTCCTGACTACATTTCAGAAAAGAAGATGCTTGAACTCAAGGAAGGCAGCTGCTACCCTTGCATGGGATGCCGCTCATTCCTTACAGTTTACCGCGATGAGACAGGCAAGCCTAAGTTCTACGGAAGATTCAACCAGGGTGTCGTAACACTCAATCTCGTTGACGTTGCATGTTCTTCTGGCGGCGACAAGGCAAAATTCTGGGAAATCATGGACGAACGCCTTGAGCTTTGCCACAGAGCCCTGAGAATCCGCCACAACCGCCTTTTGGGTACAAAGTCCGACGTTGCCCCTATTCTCTGGCAGAACGGTGCCCTTGCAAGACTTCAGAAAGGTGAAGTGATCGACAAGCTCCTTTACAACGGATATTCAACAATTTCCCTTGGCTATGCAGGACTTTGCGAATGCGTAAAGTTCATGACAGGCAAGAGCCATACAGACCCAGAGGCAAAACCATTTGCCCTTGATGTAATGCACGCCCTCAACGATGCATGCAAAAAATGGAAGTCCGCAGAGCACATCGATTATTCCGTATACGGAACTCCACTTGAGAGCACCACATACAAGTTTGCAAAGTGCCTCAAGCGCCGCTTTGGAAACATCGCCGGTGTCACAGACAAGAACTACATCACAAACAGCTACCATGTAAACGTTACTGAAAAGATCGATGCCTTCACAAAGCTTACATTCGAAAGCCAGTTCCAGGAACTTTCTCCAGGAGGAGCCGTAAGCTACGTTGAGGTTCCAAACATGGAAAACAACCTTCCGGCTGTAATGACACTCCTCAAGCACATCTACAACAACATCATGTACGCAGAGCTCAACACAAAGAGCGACTTCTGCCAGAAGTGCGGTTACACTGGTGAAATCAAGATTGAAAAGGACGGAGACAACAAGCTTGTATGGAAATGTCCTAACTGCGGAAACACTGACCAGTCGACAATGAACGTTGCACGCAGAACATGCGGATACATCGGAACACAGTACTGGAACCAGGGACGCACCCAGGAAATCCAGGAACGAGTTCTTCACCTGTAGATCACGGTCATCAGGTACAGCCCCGGCAGACACATGCCGGGGTTTTTATTTGCATTTTTTCCTTCACTTTTTCCCAACCTGATATATAATTAAATCCGCTAAAATCCAGCATTTCAGGGAAAGGAAAACATGAAAAGCAAAATCACAGTAGTAAAGGAATTTAAAATCGGTCAGGTGGACGACAACCTCTTCAGTTCTTTCATCGAACAGCTTGGCCGTGCAGTATATACCGGAATATACGAGCCTGGGCACGCAACTGCCGATGAACAGGGGTTCCGCCGTGATGTAATCGATCTTGTGAAGGACCTTAAGGTTGCCCTTGTTCGCTATCCGGGCGGAAATTTTTTAAGCGGATATGACTGGAAAGACGGAATCGGTCCACGGGACAAACGTCCGGTACGCCTTGACCGTGCATGGCACACAATCGAACCAAATGAAGTGGGCATCGATGAATTCGTAGACTGGGCAAAAAAATCCGGCACGGGAGTAATGGCTGCCGTAAACATGGGAACAGGAACTCCCCAGGACGCCGGCGACATGGTTGAATACTGCAACTATCCATCTGGAACCTACTGGAGCGACCTTAGAATCGCCAATGGCCACAAAGATCCCCACAACATAAAGTACTGGTGCGTCGGAAACGAGATGGACGGCCCATGGCAGATCTGCCACCTGGAAGCCGCAGACTACGGAAAAAAAGCCCTTGAGACCATGAAGATCATGAAATGGACCGACGACAGCATAAAGACCATCGTATGCGGAAGTGCCACAACCGACATTCCAACGTACCCGGAATGGGACAGGATCGTCCTTGAACACACCTATGACTACGCCGACTATATTTCAATCCACAGATATTATGAAAACTTTGGAAATGACGACGACTTCCTTGCAAGTTTCTACGACATGGACAGATTCATAAAGACTTCCTGTGCAACCTGTGACTATGTAAAGGCATACAAAAGAAGCAGCAAGACCATGATGCTTTCCTTTGACGAATGGAACATCTGGTACCAGCAGAACCAGAAGCCACATCCATGGGAAAAAGCACCACGCCTTCTTGAAGACCATTACAGCCTTCTTGATGCCCTTGCCTTTGGTGGACTTGCCATCACCTTGCTCAACCACAGCGACCGTGTAAAAGCCGCCTGCCTCGCGCAGCTTGTAAATGTAATCGCCCCAATCTTCACTGAACCAGGAAAAGGCGCCTACCGCCAGTCCATTTACTGGCCTTTCCGCGACATAAGCCTTTATGGCCGTGGAACAGCACTGCAGCCTGTGGTAGTTACGGAAAACAAGGTGACAGACAAATATGGCGAAGTTCCGGCTGTAATCTTTGCTTCCACATACAACGAGGAAACAAAGGAAATCACGGTTTTTGCCCTCAACACAAGCAAGACGGAAATTTCAGAAACGGAAATCGACCTCCGCTCATTTGCAAAGACCAGAATGACCATGCGTACTGAACTTTGCGGAAGCGATCTTGCCGCTACCAACACCCTTGAAAATCCTGATGCTGTCCGCCCGCAGAACGCCCAGCTTCTTGATTCTTCAGACGGAACATACACAGTGCCGTTGAAAGCCGCCAGCTGGAATGTAATCAGGTTTACTGCCGAATAAAGAATCCACTTCAAAAAAAAAGGCAAACTCATTATAATTACGCCACTTCAGAAAAATTCTGGGTGGCTTTTTTTATGAACTACGGTGAACTTAAAAAAATCGACATTGCCAACGGAGAAGGTGTCCGTGTTACTCTTTTTGTTTCCGGCTGCAGGGTACACTGTCCCGGATGCTTCAACACATGCACCTGGAATTTCGATTATGGAAAGCCCTTCACCGAAGAAACGGAAAAGGAAGTAATGGAAGCCATCGCACAGCCATTCATCAGCGGACTTACAATCCTTGGCGGAGAGCCCTTTGAGCCTGAAAACCAGGAATTCCTTGCTCCCTTTCTGGAAAGAGTGAGGGCAAAATTCCCTGAAAAAACCATCTGGTGCTACAGCGGATATCTGTACGACAAGGACCTTCAGCCTTCAGACGGGAAAAAACATACGGAATACACCGACCGCATGCTTGAGTGCATAGACACCCTCGTGGACGGCCCTTTCATCCTCGCCGAACGTGACATAAGCCTCCAGTTCCGTGGATCAAGGAACCAGCGCATCCTCAACCTGAAAGCCATGCGGTCCTCCAACTGATAAACAGCAGAACAATCGAAAATCTAAGGGAATGGAGGAAGGAACACATGACTCTGGAACAGGAGATAAAGCTGCAGGCAAGCTACGCCTATGATGATGGATTTAATAATGGTGCGCACGACAATGCCATTGAAACGGCACGGCTGATGATAGCAAACGGAATCAAGGCGGAAATGGTCTGCAAATGCACAAGGCTTTCTGCTGAGGAAGTCAGCAGACTGCAGACGGAGCAGAAATATCAGACGTTGCAGTCTAATTCATATAAAGCAAGACAACAGGATTGCTGAGCATAGTCGAAGCATCCTGCTTCCTTATAACACAAAGGGCTTCCTGAAAATCTCAGGAAGCCCTTTTATCTTCAAATCAAACAATCAAGAAATTAGTCTTCAAGTTCGATTTCACATTCATTTACAAGATCCTTAAGTGTAAGCTTTCCCTTAAGTGTACATCCAGGATATGCATTAAGGTACATACCAAGCTTGTACTGTGTTGCCTTTGTGTCGCCTGTTACAGATGCTGGGATAGTCAGTGGACGTCCGAGTATATGTTTGCTTACTTCTGCTTCAGCAGCAGCAATCTCAGCTTCTGTCTTTGCCTTGTTCACCTTTTTCACAGCATCATATCCAGTTGAATCAACGAACACTACATCGTACGAACCGTCATCGTCATCTCCTGCTGTAAGTACAATGTATACTGTTTCTGAATCATTCTTGGCTGTTGCAAGATCGTGAAGATTACCATCAGGATATCCTGTTTCCTTTGCCTTTGAACCTTTCTGTCCAATTTCTACACCGTCAAGGTCACAGAAATTACTTTTTCCTGTATTGAGATTCTTTTTTTCATCAGTATCAACATTCTCAAACATCGAAACATAATACTGGATTTTGTCAGCCTTGTTTCTTCTAAGACCGATGATACCAAAGTTCATCGAACTGTCTTCGTTTTCCTTGAGATGGAAAATCATACCGACAACACCGTCTCCATTAGCCTGAACTCCTGATGCCTTTGGAAGAACAACTTCTGCAACTGCAGATGTATGCTTTGTCTTTGTTGTCTTGAAATTGCGGTTATACTTTACTGTGTCTGCATTTGCAACTTCAAAATCCTTACCAAGGCTGATACTTCCAGAGTCGTTTCCGGCTGCGTCTGCACAACCAACCAATGCCACACCCATGGCCAATGATGCTGCTACTGCAAGAGCGATGCTAGCAATCTTTTTCATTTCTGATACCCCACTATCGAATCGATTTGTATAAAATCATGGGAATTCAACCCATCATTATTCATCTTTAAATATAATCCATTCTGTCTGTTTTTCAACCAAAAAAATTAAAAAATTCTCAGAATTTTACAGTACATCCAAGAGATACCCTGCACTGCATGATGTCTGCCCCGGTCTTCTGACTGGAAAGCACCATGGCTCCTGATGAATAGACATCTGTATAGGTATCCCCTTTCTCAAGAGTTCCGTAGATCCATTGCGCACCTGCATTGATGGAAAAGCCAGAAAACATGAAATATTCAGCCTTCAATGTCCATTTTATCCTTGTAAAAACCGAATATTCAATTTCCATCTGGTGGTAATCGCTGTTTGTTTTTGACAGGTGGTGGTCCATGGAACTTGTATAGGTAAATGGAGACAGGGCAAGACCCGCGGTAAAGTTCAGTCTTTGTCCCCCTGGAAATTCCACGGCATCCAGAACCAGATCCAGTCCTGTCCAAAGATAAAATGTGTGGCGGTAATACTCAACCCCAAGAACCTTCACTTTCTTTGCATATACACTATCGTAGCTTTCATTTTTTCCTGTGGAACTGTAGGCATCCCTTCCGTACCATCCGTGGCCGTTTTTTGATTCAAAGCTGTCAAAAGTATATTGTGCTTCTACAGCCGGAACCAATTCAAGTCTCCTATTTATCCCCATCCTGCAAAAGAAGCCAAGTTCCGTATTGATGTTTCTGTAGGCTTCGTTGTCGCTTATGGAATAGTTGCATGCATTTCCTAAAGGATATTCATCATCATAGTAGTAATCCCAGTCATGCATTTTTCCACAGATTCCCGGTAGACCAATGTCACCGGCAGCCCTCACGCCAAAATATTTT